>DQLG01000526.1 GCA_015660315.1 Candidatus Latescibacterota bacterium | reverse complement strand
GCGTAGGCGTGTACGCCTCTTAGCTGGTCGCGCAATCCGTCGGCAAACATAGTTTACTCCTTATGGAAGATATTAATCTCTTGACACTATACTATCGAGATCAGCTTTGTCTATTCACCGTTGTAAAGGTCATTAACCGATGTCCCGCAAAATCTTATATCTAACGATTCTCACCTGCCTGGCCGCCTGCAGCACGCAACCGGCCCCACCAGTAAATAAGACACTTATGTCCAATGCAGACCGCATCCAACCCTATGCGCAAAACCCCTTCTACTGGCAATACAAGGGCGCGCCCGTGCTGCTATTGGGCGGCAGCGTCGAAGACAATCTCTTTCAGATCGCCGATATCGAAGACCAACTCGACCTATTGCATTCGTTGGGCGGCAACTATGTCCGCTGCACGATGTCCAGCCGCGACGAGGACGACGCCTGGCCCTTCGAACGCAACCCCGATACCGGCCTCTATGACCTAGCGCAGCCTGGCCAAGACTACTGGACGCGTTTCGAGCGTTTCCTAAACCTGTGCGCCGAACGCGATATCATCGTGCAAATCGAAGTGTGGGACCGCTTCGACTTCGCCCGCGGACCATGGCAGGACAATCCCTACAACCCTAAGAACAATATCAATTATACCGTCGAGGAATCCGGTCTAGCCGAATCGATAAACTCACACCCGGGCCAAAAAGAAAGCGCCTTCTTCCATACCATACCCGTCCTAAAAAATAACGCACTTGTACTCCGCTACCAACAAGCCCAACTCGTCGAATTGCTCAAACGCTCACTGCCCTATCCCAATGTGCTTTACTGCATGGACAACGAGACCAACGAATCGCCCGAATGGGGCAAATTCTGGTCCCTGCAGATCAAGGATCAAGCCGGCGAGTCCATCGTGCAAACCACCGAGATGTGGGACGCCTGGGACCTGCAATCGACGCAACACCGCCACACCCTCGACCATCCCGAACTCTACAGCTTTTTCGATCTCTCACAAAACAACCACCGCCACGCCGAAGAGCACTGGCAAAACCCGCAGCTCATCCGCCAGTATATCATCGATTCAGGCCATATCCGCCCGATGAACAGTGTCAAAATATACGGCGCGAACACCGGCCATTTTGGCACTCATCGCGATGCGCAGGAGCGTTTGTGGCGCAATATATTCGGTGGCCTGGCCAGCAGCCGCTTCCACCGCCCGGATGCCGGCTTAGGCCTCAGCGAGATCGCGCAAGCCCATATCCGCTCGCTGCGCGACCTCACCGACCGCATCGACATTTTTACATGTACTCCCAACAACGACCTGCTCGACGCACGCAGCGCCAACGAGGCCTATTGCACCGCCAAGCCCGGCATCGAATACGCGGTCTTCTTTCCCGATGGCGGCAATGTGGTCTTGGATACAGAAGCGGCGGCGGGAAATATGATCGGCGTGCAATGGCTCGATATTCGCAAGAGTGTCTGGTTAGCCGAGCAAATGATAGAAGCGGGCAAACGGCTGCAGCTGGTCACGCCGAAAGAAGAAGGTTACTGGGCCGTGATAGTAAAGGTCGCGGAATAATAAACCAAAACGGAGTGCTGCAATGGCATTATCGCATATCGCACTTATCCCGCGTCATTTCCGGTCGGCTCACTTTAGCAGCCACCTTTTCTCCTTTACGCGAGTTCCAGCAGACAGTCGCCGGCCAGCGGCTCGATCGGCGTAAAATCCCGATGCGCGACCCACTCCGGACGTTTGAACCGGCGAATGTGATTGTCTACATGGCAAAGGCTCAAATACGCGATCACCCGATCCCACGGGCTGATATTGGGTGCCGAGGCGTGCACAAGGTTCGAGTGAAAAAGCAATACAGAGCCAGGCCCGCCCTTCGGCGCGACAAGGCCCCCGTCATCGGCCAGTCGGCTTACCGTCTGCCGATCGAGCGTCCACAACGGATAGGACGTCGTCAGGGTATCATGGCCCGCCTCGATAATGCCCTGTTTGTGGCTCTTGGGGATTAAATAGAGCGGCCCGTTAAACTCGGTCACCTCGTCTAAAAACAAAGCGACATTCATCGCCCGCGGCTCGGGCATCCGGTCGTCGCGCGCCCAAGTGCCGTAGTCCTGGTGCCACTGCCAGACATCGCCGTTAAAAGCGGCTTTGCCGTTGATCTTGTACTGGTGCATATATACCGGCCCGTCGAGCAACTGCATGACCGGCCCGAGCAGCCGAGGGTGGCGCCCCAATCGCGCGAACGCTTCGTTGTAGGTATGCGCGGCAAAGGCCGTGCGCACCGCCTCGTCGTCCTTTTCTCGCCAGACCTCCTCTCGACGCATTGCGAAGATCTTCGGCAATTCGCCTTTGAGTACATCGACTTCTTCGCGACAAAACAACTCAGGCAAGTGCATCCACCCCTCGCGATTGTACTGCCACAGTTGTTCCTTGTTCAAATTCATAAACCGGTCGGTCTCCTGCAAAAAGACATGTCAATCGCCAAACCCCATGCCATATCATGCAATGCACATCATGCGAGGGCGCACATTGCCTTCGTGCCACGTCAACGCTATACCAACAGATCCGCCAACGCCTGCAATTGTCCCCGCTCGTCGTTCGGCCCGGCAAAAACCGTTTCCGCATCCCCTTCGCCCTTTATCACCACCTCGACCTGCTTCACCCGCACCCCCTCAACTACGATATCCCGTGCCTCGGCCGCAATCTCGCCGCTGATAAACACTTTCGCCGAGACTGCGCCCATCGAATCCTTGCGCGCGCCCTTTTCGAAATATTTGCGTTTCTTGCGCTCGGCGCTGCGCTTGACCACCACCCCTTCGACCCCTTCCAGCACCATCAGCAGATCATCCGTCTCCCGTCCCGAAAGATAAATTATCATCAGTGCGCCACCGAGCCGTCGGCGTGAAAGCTTCCTTTGATCGCCCAGCGCTCATAAGGGTATTTCGCCAACGCCTGCTCGACGATCTCGATCCCGATGCCCGGCCGGTCGTTTAGAAGGCGGTAGCCGCCCTCAACCGCCATCTGCTCGTCGACAATTTCTGCCATCGGCCCGGTCAGTGCATTGTGTTCGGTATGCGTGTAGTTGGGAATCGCCGCCGCAAGGTGCGCAAAAGCCGCGTTGTTGACCGGGCTGCCCATCAAATGCGGAAAGATGCCAACGAAGGCCGCTTCGGCTATCGCCGCGACCTTCTTCACTTGCGTAAAACCACCTGCCAACGACAAATCCGGCCGGATCAGGCTCACCACCTTGCGATCGATCAAATCCTTGAACTGATAGATATTGTAAAAGCGCTCGCCGGTGGCGATCGGCAAACGAATATGCTTGGCGATATACTCCACCGCCTCAATACTCTCCGGCGCTAGCGGATCCTCGTAGTATAAAATCTTCAACGGCTCCAGCTCAGTCGCCAGAGCGATAGCCTCCTCCGGCCGCAAATTGCGGTGGATCTCCAGGCCCAGATCCACTCCATCGCCGACCTCCTCGCGCACCGCCCCCACCAACTCGACCGCCGTCGAAATATTCTGCGTCCCGGTCTGTTGCTCAAAGCCGCTGACAAAGGGCGTCATCCGCAACGAACTGAACCCCTGCTCGACCCGCTGCCTCGCGCTCGCGCGCACCTGCTGCACCGTTTCTCCCCGTACATTCTCAAACACTTTCACTTTTTCCCGGCACTTCCCCCCCAACAACTGATACACCGGCACCGCCAACGACTTGCCCAAAATATCCCACAGCGCAATATCCACCGCACTCATCGCCGCCGACAATGCCGCCCCCATAAAATGCGTATTGCGCGACACCACCTGATAGTGGTGCTCGATCAACCGCGGATCCTTGCCGACATAATAATCCGCCAGCTCACCAATCGCCTGCTTCACCACCCCGGGATGCCCCCACAACCCCGCCTCGCCATTGCCGACGATCCCCTCGTCCGTATACACCCGCACCAACAAAAACCGCCCCACCAAAAAAGCCTTAATCTCCGTAATCTTCATGCCCATCCTACTTTCTTTTTCTCTTACCAAAACAGGTATTTCAACACGCTCTTCTTCTCTTCTTTAAACAGGTGCTTCACAATTAACTTTTGCAGTCGCCGAGGACTGTTTAGGGTGATCTTCTGTAGCGGGTTGTAGACCCAAATTTCACAGGAAGTAAAATTTGAGGGCTATACCTCGGAGCCCGCCAGGGATGGCGGGTGAGAATGAGCGAAGAGGATCACCCTAAACGGTCCGCCCGCACCGAAGCGCTAATACAGACTCATCAACCCCTCAGCACCCACCACCCCCTTCTGCTCAAACCCCTCACTCAACCACCGCGCCCGCGACGTCCTGCCCGGATTACGATATGCATATACCACACACCACCGCGTATCGCTCCCCATCTTACGCCCATTCACCCCATGTGCCGCATGTGTCCACATCAATACCACCGTGCCGCGCGGCACACTCAACTCCTCAATCGCCAAGGCCTCTCCCGTCTTAGGATGCACCTTGTCCGCCATCCACCCAGCCAGCAATTCTTCATCCGACTCCGCACGTATCCCCGCGTCGCGGTGCAAATGACTGCCGCGCACAACCTTCAACCCGCCGTCATCCGCCTGAAAACCATTAACATAAAAAAAGACCCGCAAAAAACCCAATGACGGATCATCCTCGGCATATTCATGGCTGTGCCACGCGCTGCCGCCATTGCCCCCTGCGCGATTGAGCGCCACGCAATGATCGTAGCGAATCTCTGCGCCGAGCACATCACGCACCAATTGCAGCATTTGCGGATGCGCGATCAGGCTTTCGAGATAAATATTGTATTCGGCAGAAAAACGCGACGGCAAATACTCCTCATCATCGCGCGGCATCGCCTGAATCTGGGTTAGGGCCTCGGTCAACCGCCCACAAGCTTCCTCCGTCAACAGACCCGGCAATACAAAATGCCCATCGCGGTCGAGTTCGGCCCTCTGCTCCACCGCAAATTCATATGGTTTAAATAGTGCTTCCATTACACCTCAAAAAATGAAGATCGAAGGACATATGCCCCTGCAAATCAAATAGAAAATTCTCCATTCCAGCCATCTCTACAACACTCCTACTCGGGAATATGTTCGCGCTCGCCCTCGGGCTGATACTGCCGTCCCTTAACGATCCGGGTCAACGCGTCATTATAAGGAGCTTTCAGCCCCAGCCTTTCGCTCTCGCGCGCGACATAGCCATTGAGCGAGTCGATCTCGGTCGGACGTTCGCGCAACAGATGCTGCTGCATCGACACCCGGTGAAATTTCTTGGCGCTATAGGCTTTGATCGTCGCCAGCGGGTCCGGGTCGGCCAGCACTACGCCCTTGGCCTCGATCAGCGCCAGCACCTCCTCGATGATCTTGCTCTGAAACTCGTCGAAGGCCTCTACCTCGCGAATATGCCCCGGTCGCAAATCCGCAATCGCGCACAGCGGATTAATGCTGCAATTGAGCACGAATTTTGCCCATATCGTCGCGATAATATCGTCTTCGACCTGCGGTTGCATACCCGCCCGTTCCATCGCCGAGCGAATCGTCTCCAGCCGCGAGGTCTTATTGCGATCCAACTCACCAAGATACGTCGGCCCCTTATTCGTATGCCGGACCTTGCCCGGCGCCTGCAAATCGGCGCTGTGAAAGGTCAGCCCACCAACGATGCGCCCCTCGCCGACCACCTCCGTCAAAACCTCCAAATTGCCCAGGCCATTCTGCAATGTCAACACACACCCCTCTGCGGCGAGCATCCCGCCTGCCGCCTCGGCCGCCTGACGGGTATTGTAGCCATTGACGCAAACGATCGCCAAATCCACGCCGCTTACCTCGCCCGGATCCGACGTCGCCGCGACTTCGGCGACAAACTCCCCGTGCAGCCCCTCCATGTGCAGACCCTGCTCTTGCATCGCCTGCACATGCTCTTGCCACACATCGACCAAGGTCACCCGCTCGCCAGCTCGAGCCAAATTCGCCCCGTATAAACACCCCATATTGCCCGCACCAATCACCGCTATATGCATACTGCCGCCCCCTTTCTATTATACCGCTATTTCGTAAAGCCTCGAACGGTCTCTTCGCAGCACTGGAGACAGAAGGCGTATCGGCATAACCTGTATTGCAGAGACTATTTCTTCTCCTATATCGCCGATGTGTTCAAAAAATCGCATTGTGGCGTATTGAGATAAGAAACAATAAAACGAGCCTGCTCTGTTTCTCTGACCGATTCCAACTCAGGAACAATCAGCTCTTTCTCCTGAGCCGTCATAACGGGGAAACCGTAATGGATATTTGCATGTTTCAGGGGCCCTTTTTCCTCAGTATGTTTTGCGACAAACTGAGTATGCCGCACGAGGCGTTCCCGATTGTATGCATTTGCGACCGATGGCATTGATTGCAATAGTGAACAAATCGCAGGTATAAATGTATGGTCAATTTCAATTCCTATACCACTGCGCCCACAAGCCAATGATGCAGCCAATGTTGTTCCAGTGCCGACAAAAGGATCCAGTACGACATCGCCATTTATTGAAAACATACAAATAAGTCGATAGGCAAGTTCAAAAGGAAATGCTGCACTTCTTTGACGTGTTGTTTTTTCTACTAAATTTTGTCCAGTACCTTTTATGTCAAACCATACATCGGAAAACCATACATTTCTCTCTTCCCAAAAGAAGGCACTTCTACGCCTTAATTCTTTTTCTTTGCCCCCTGTAAATACTCGTCTATCTCCCTTGCGCAGAATGAGTATATATTCGTGTTCATAGGTGACATAAGCACCTACCGGCAACATTCCAGATCCCATAAATTTATTTGGCGCGTTCGTTGGTTTGCGCCAAAGGATATCGGGTAAAGCAGCAAAACCAAGATTCTGGCAACTATTTAAAATTCGCGAGTGATTAGGATAAAGCTGAAAGTCGCCATTGAGTGTGCGGGTAGCATCGCCAATATTAATACAGGCGATCCCACCGTGTTTCAGCACTCGATAAGATTCAGCCCAAGCTTTATCTAAGACCTCATGCATTAATTCGAATGCTTTACGACCTTGGCCTTCTGATAAATATTTAGGGATTTGTTTTTCCTGATCTGAAAATATAGTATCCCACATCTCCACCATGGGATAGGGAGGAGAGGTTACTATTAAGTCGACAGACTCATCTTCAATTGCTAAGTGAGATGCAGTCCCCTTCAATACATTAATTCCTGTTTCCATTGCACTTATATCCATCTAGGTGAATATGATTATTTTCTCGGATAAGCCGTTCAAGCGTTAATTATACGGTATTGTGAATATATCCTTTAGTCTGAATGAGTGGAAAGCCTATGAGTAAAGAAAACAAAAGCGCTAAAAATAGCATGGGTATAGGAATAGCCTACGGTGCTGGTGTAGGTATTATCTTTGGCGAAATAGTATTTAATGATGTTGGCATTGGGCTTGTTATTGGTGCGGGTGTCGGTATCGTTCTCGGAGGGGCTTATACAGTCACAGCAAACAATAAAAGTAAGAATGACGAATAATATTTATATTTGCGCCGAATTCAACAGATAGAGAGGGAGAGACCGATGACCGCAGCATTCCAGATTCTAGGTGAGACGGAGAAGGGTCGTCAGAAAATTCACGACATCAAAACCATAACACTGCAAGGGCAACGCAGCTACACCTTGGTAAAGGTCATCGCCGAAGACGGCCTCTACGGAATCGCCGAGGCCTATGGCAGCCCGGGTGTGGGGATGAAGCAGCAGATCGAGGCGATCAAACCGTCTCTTATCGGACAGGACCCGCTAGCCATCGATGTGCTCTACACCACGATGGGTCAAAACCCGAATCCGGGCATCGGTTGGGCTGGTGCCAGCCGTACAGACGGCTCAGCCCATGCCCTGATGAGGGCCGCCAGCGGGATCGAGATGGCGCTATGGGACCTCGCCGGGAAGATCCTGGGCGTACCGTCGACCGTGTTATTGGGAGGGAAATTTCGCGACAAGGTGCGGGTCTACGACCACGCGCGGCCACGGGATCTTCTCGACCGATCTTCTTGTGAG
>DQLG01000333.1 GCA_015660315.1 Candidatus Latescibacterota bacterium | reverse complement strand
TGGGCTGGTCAGCTAATTCATACTGATACTGGGTCCGCGTCTGATCCGGTAGGTCAATCAACGTAGAGCAGGCACATTTGGGACAGCAATCTAAGCGGTGATTATGGATGATATCCGCGTCGTCCAGATGAAAAATTCGCTCGTGTTTAACATGACCCGGTTGGCCACCTTGGCCACGCTTCTTTCCTCCCTTCAGGGCGAGCTTGGGCGGCTTGACGATATCGGAGGACGGCGGTTTGGAACTGTTGGATGAATTCTTCTCCGCGCGAGCCATGCGCTCTTGCAAGGCCTCGATTTGTTGCTGCATCTGCTGCATCTGTCGTTGCAGTTCAACAATAATCGCATCGCGAGCAAGGCAACCAGGGCAGGAGCTATCGGAGAGAGTTGGAAGCATGGCAAATAGAATCGCAGGTTTGAAACCCAGTGTCAACTAAAGTGGCTGTGAACGGGTGCCTGTTATAAAGTGTCCGCCGAAATAGGTTAAGCCGATTTTTAAATTTTGTCGTAAATACGCGCCATCGCCAAAGAATGGGTGGATATATCTTCTACGGGCGACAAAGTAGACGAGAATGAATTGAGCGCAGAAAGGGGCGGTTGAGACGAAGAATGCGAAGACATTGAGGTCGTCGAGATCTCCTTGGATGAGGCGTGACACTTGCTCGAATCGGGACAAATCGCCGATGCGAAGACAGAAGCCATAATGTCGTCCTATGCGCTGGTCTTAGCCCGGAAGCGACACGTATTCGAAATAGGCGAAATCGGCCACATTCTTGCTCAACTTGCCATTCGAACTGGCGTATAGACCAATATAGGCGCCGACGAAGCCGCCGGCTATCTGTGTCGATAACACGCGGCCATCGGCTTTTTCGACGACAGGGCTCCAGGCTCCGGCGGTAGCAGCATAGTAGAAACTGTAATCTTGTTCACGTGCTTCAACTTTTAAATAGAGACGATTGCCGTGTATGGGTGAAGAGCCGAGTATCAGTACTTCACGAGAGGTGGTTTTCATGTAGCGGCTCCGGGTATAAAATCATCCACCCCCCATCGTTGCTCAATCCTTCGTATGATCATATGTGCCATGCGTTTTACGGACAACCAAGGCGTACTTGCCCTTCGATCATAGGGGTTGACCTGTCTCCCGTTCTGTCGAAAGCGGATATAGACATTGTAGAGGAGAAAGGCCACGCCGACCAGCAACAAGCGCCATGTGGGATTGGCCGAAGTGGTACGAGCGCGCAACTGATGCATCTGTCGATAGCCACTCTCCATGCCGAATCGCCGCCGATAGAGGACAAAGATCTGCGGCAACGGCACGTGCTCCATTCCATAAGCGGCATAGGCAAACCACTGGCAGCCCTGTCGACTATAGCGTCCTTTGCGGTATCGACACAGGAGAATAACGTCTGTGGTATAGGCCTTTGGGGTGCCGGCATTAAAGGTATGGACGGTGTGGTAGCTGGTCCGGCCTTTGCACAAGGCCTTGAGCCCCCCGGTTTTTCCTTTGATCGGTAGGGGGATCAAATAGGGAATGCGTTTTTTACGCAACAGAGTGAAGACGGCCTGGCGGGCAAAGCCTTTATCCAAGTAGGCACGCCGGATGCGTAAACCGATGCTTTGCGCCTGTAATAGAAGCCGTTGGACGACTTGCTCCATCGTCTCATGGGCCCATACAAAGGTGAGAGCCACTTCATAGCGCTGACCTTGATGGACCAGAGCCAAGGTCGCATAGGCATGAAAACGGGTGGTGCCCGAACGCGCTTTTCCACGTCGGATTTCTTCGTCGATTTGAGCGGGCTGTCCGTAGTAGGGAATCTCGACTAAATCGATGCCGATGTCGCAACGTTTGCGGTCCATCCGCTTTTTGGGGGGGGGCGACAGACTTTGCGCCAAGGCCGCATTGAGTTCCTCTTCTAAAGCCAGCACGCTGAATGCAGAAGCATCGAAGGCCTCGTTAAGATGCTCCCGGACCCGATTGCCGGAGGGCACCTCTACCAATTCTTGGCAAGCACTGGCCAAGCTAAGGCCATGCACACTGGCATACAGCACGATTTCCCACAGCTGGGTCTCGTCGAGGGTACGCGCATGGAAATCAAGGGGAAGATGAGTTTTCAACGTATCGATCAGCGTCTGATGCATTTGCTCGGAAAGAGTGAGCATACTAGATTTAGGACGGCGCTTGCTCATGGTTGAACCTCCGCTAAGACATTATTGGCTAATGAATTGCGGATACATCATATCATGAGCAAGTGCTTTTGTCTACCTCAAAAACGGCGTTCTCGTGAAGTACTGATCCTCTTTAGATCCAAGAAACCCGACCTCAGCCGAGGTCGCTTCGGGGGTGTGACCGTCAATAGCACTTGACACCTTTAACGAACAATAACATCACTTTCAATACCCAACACATATAAGCCATAACGCAAGAAAGGCCTCTCATGAGCAACGCCCACAATTTCAACGCCAAAACCATCAACGGCGAAGACGCCGCCCTCGCCGATTACGCCGGCAAAGCCCTGCTCGTCGTCAACGTCGCCAGCGAATGCGGCCTCACCCCGCAATACACCGGCCTCGAAGAACTGCACCGCAAATACGGTGAACAAGGCCTCGCCATCCTCGGCTTCCCCTGCAACCAATTCGGCGCACAGGAACCCGGCAGCGAGGCACAGATCCTCGAATTCTGCCAAACAAAGTACGACGTCAGCTTCCCGCTCTACGCCAAAATAGACGTCAACGGCGCCGACCGCCACCCGCTCTACGCGCACCTCGCCGGCGCCGACGACATCTCCTGGAATTTTGAAAAATTCCTCATCGACAAAGAAGGCAATACGCTGGCCCGCTTCGAACCCAAAACTACACCCGACGATCCAGACCTGGTCGCCGCCATCGAAAAAGCGCTGGCGTGAAACCACCGAATATCGTCTTCATCCTGATCGACGATATGGGTTGGAAGGACCTGGTCTGTTATGGCAGCCCCTTCTACGAGACGCCCAATACCGACCGCCTCGCGCGCGAGGGCATGCGCTTTAGCGACGCCTACGCCGCCTGTCCGGTCTGCTCACCGACGCGTGCCAGCATCCTCACCGGCAAGTACCCGGCCACCGTCGGAATCACCGACTGGATCGACGCACACGGGCACCTGCACCCGGCGCAGGGGCAAGTCGTCGATGTGCCCTATCTCAAACACCTGCCGGGCAAGGAGCACTCGCTGGCTCGCGCCCTCAACGAAGGCGGCTACCAGACCTGGCACGTCGGCAAGTGGCATCTAGGTTCCGACGGCCATCTGCCCGAGGACCACGGCTTCGAGGTCAACATTGGCGGGGCGCACCAAGGTTCGCCGGGGCGGGGCGGTTACTTTAGCCCCTGGACCATTCCTCCGCTCGCAAACGCCGATGTACCCGAAGGCACCTATCTGACCGATTACCTGACCGATCAGACGCTCGATCTGGTGCGCAACAAAGACGACCGTCCCTTCTTCCTCAATCTGTGGTACTATACCGTACATACCCCGATCCAGGCCAAGCCGGAGAAGATCGCCAAATACGAGGCGAAAGCGAAAGCGCTCGGTCTCGATCAGGTGCAGACCTTCGCCGAGGGCGAGCATTTTCCCTGCGAGCACAAAAAGGACCAGCGCGTCAAACGCCGCCTGGTGCAATCCGACCCGGTCTACGCGGCGATGATCGAAAGCCTCGATCAAAACCTCGGACGGCTCTTCGATCTACTCGACGAGCTCGGCGAGAGTGAAGACACCGTCATCGTCTTCACCTCCGATAATGGCGGGCTAGCCACCGCCGAGGGCTCGCCGACCTGCAACGCGCCGCTGGCCGAAGGCAAAGGCTGGATGTATGAGGGCGGTACCCGCGAACCGCTGATGGTCTGCTGGCCCGGTAAAATCGCCGCCGGCAGCACTTGCCCAACACCAGTGAGCAGCCCCGACTTCTACCCGACGCTGCTCGAACTGGCCGGCCTGGACCCGATCCCCGAGCAACACTGCGACGGCATTAGTATCGCACCGCTTTTGCGCGGTGAAACCTTCGACCGCGGCGCCGTATTCTGGCACTATCCGCACTACGGCAACCAGGGCGGCACTCCCGGCTCGTCAGTGCGCGAAGGCGACTACAAGCTGATCGAATTCCTCGAAGACGGGCGACTAGAGCTCTACCATTTGCGCGAGGATATCGGCGAGGACCGGGACCTCGCCGCGACAGAGCCGGAGATCCGCGATAAGCTGCACCGGCTGCTACGGGAATGGCGCGAAAGCGTCGAGGCGAAAATCCCCGCACACAACCCCGACTGGCAACCGCACACGCCCGAGGACCAGTAATGAGCCAAACCACCCTACTCAAAAAACGCAGCGAAATGCGCCAGGAACCGCTGCGCAATTGCCACGACGGCGCAGGGGCACTCGACTGGACCAATGTGCTCGACCCGAGCGAAGTCGAAGGACGCCAACTGCATTTCCTGCACGACGATGTACTGGCTCCTGGCGTCTCAATCGGCCTGCACACGCACGACGACGAAGAATACTATTATATAATTTCGGGCAAAGGCACCATGACCCTAGACGGCGAGCGCTGCACAGTTGAAGCCGGCGATATCACCGCCATCTATCCGGGCGGCTCACACGCTCTGGAAAACGACGGCGACGAGGATCTGCGCGTGCTCGTTATCGGCCTGCGCTAAAATGCCGACCTATGGGGTCGAAATAGCGGTATTCGGTGCGGGTAAAGTGTTGCTGATCAAGCGGCGAGACTTCCAGGTCTGGGCGTTGCCCGGCGGCGGGATCGACGCGGGCGAATCCGTCGCACAAGCCGCCGTGCGCGAAACCCGCGAGGAAACCGGACTAGAGGTCGAACTGCAACACCTGGTCGGCGTCTATTCGCGCCCCACCTGGTGCCAGGGCGGCGACCACGACCTGCTCTTTTCGGCGCGACCAGTCGGCGGCGAACTGATAAAAGAAGGCGACGAAACGCTGGACGCCGGCTTCTTCGCACCCGACGCGCTGCCTAAACCCTTTGTCTATTGGCATCGACAGCGCATCGACGACGTCTTGGCCGGGGCCCAGGGCATCGCCTGTCGGCAGGACACCCCTTGGCCCTTCGCCGACGAGGTCACGCTCAGCGACTTGCGCCAGCAGCTAGCCACCGGACAACTGACACTCGCAAAACTGTCACAAAAGATCCTCGGCTCAGGGGCCGACGAACGAATCGTCGAGACCAACGATACCGATCTTTAACTGCCCTTGGCACGCAAAGGGCATAAAGACTCGGAACAATTTTTTAGACACGGCCAAACGACGAGAAAAACCATGCCGCCGATCCAACTAGAAAACGCACATTTGCGCGCGACCATCGACCCGAACCAGGGTACCAGCCTGCGTTCTTTTCAGGTGCACCGAAATAACACTTGGCTGCCGCTGATGCCCGAGATCGACGAACCCGGCTGCGATCTGGCCGCCGCCAGTTTCCTGATGGTCCCCTATTCTAACCGCATCGCCGACGGCTCCTTCACCTTCGCCGGCGAATGCCATCAACTGCAAAACGGCGAACAACACGCCATCCACGGCGATGTACGCAAACGGGCTTGGCACGTCGAAGAACAGCAACCGCACCGGCTCGTCTGCTCTTTTTCCTCCGCCGAATACAACGACATCAACTGGCCTTGGCCCTTCGCCGTGCGCGCCGAATACGAGCTGACCGAGCATACCTTGCAGCAACGGCTCACCCTCAGCAACCGCGCTGACCGCTCTATGCCCGCCGGCTGCGGCTGGCACCCCTTCTTCAACCGCACATTGACGCAAGACGGCGAACCCGCACATCTACACTTCCAAGTGCAAAGCGCCTACCCCGACGGCTACGATAACCGCATCCCCTCCGGCCCCGCACAAGCCTTGGCACTACACCAGGACTTCACAGGCGAAAGCCCACTGGCCCCCGACAATTTCCTCGACACCTGTTTTTACGGCTACGACGGCCAAGGCCATATCGCCTGGCCCAAAAGCGGAGTGCGACTACGCTTCGCCTGTTCCAACGTCTGCTCGCACCTGATCCTCTATAACCCCGCGCAAAAACCCTATTTCGCCGTCGAACCCGTCACCAATGCCAACGACGGCGTCAACCTGTACGCCCGCGGCGACCAGACCAGCGGCATCGCGGTGTTGGAACCGGGGCAAAGCCTTGATGCCGAATTTAGCTTGCACGTAGAATGCAGCTAGAGATTTCGCGGCGGCACCAGGCCCTCGGCCACCAGAATCCCTGCGGCCAAGCCCGGCGGGTGGTGCGGCGCGATCGGCGGCAATAGCAGCCGCGCCGAAGGAACGATGAAGAAAAAGAGCGCCAAAGGCGCATTTTACCCTATGCCCTGGCTCTTGCCTATAACCACAACTACCCTTGGGCCCAGTCTCGCGGTTTGAGGAACACGTCGTAAAGCTCGGCCTCCTGCGAACCTTCCTCCGGCTGCCAATCGTATTCCCAGCGCACCAGCGGCGGCATGGAAACGAGAATCGATTCGGTCCGCCCCCCTGATTGCAGACCAAAGAGCGTGCCGCGGTCATAGACCAAATTAAACTCCACATACCGCCCCCGGCGGTAGAGTTGGAACTGCCGCTGCCGATCACCGTACTCGAGCCCTTTGCGACGCTGCAAAATCGGCATATACGCCGCGACAAAACTCTCCCCGACGCTCCGCATAAAAGCAAAACAATGTGCAAAGCCACCTTCGTTAAAATCGTCGAAGAACAACCCACCCACACCACGCGGCTCGTCGCGATGTTTTAAAAAGAAATATTCATCGCACCATTTCTTGAACTTGCCATACAACTCGTCGCCAAAGGGCCGGCACGCCTCTTGTGCCGTCTGATGCCAATGCACCGCATCTTCCTCAAAACCATAATACGGCGTCAGGTCAAAACCCCCACCAAACCACCACACCGCCTCCTCCCCCTCTTTTTCCGCAATAAAAAAACGCACATTCGCGTGCGCTGTCGGCGCAAAAGGGTTGCGCGGATGCACAATCACCGAACCCCCCATCGCCTCAAATCCCCGCCCCGCCAACTCCGGACG
>DQLG01000257.1 GCA_015660315.1 Candidatus Latescibacterota bacterium | reverse complement strand
GATTACACCAGGTTATAACGAGGCGACCGGTGTAATTTACCTGCAAAAACGGAAGATACACTCTAACAAGGAGGGGATCATGCGTGGATTGCTGGCAGTATGGGGGAGTCGCCTCCGCCTGTTTTTAGGTCTTTGTTTTCTGGTCGTGCCTGGGGTAGCCGGAGCGGATGAGCTGAATGCCGGCGATACAGCCTGGATGCTGACCGCGACGGCCTTGGTGCTTTTTATGACCTTGCCGGGTTTGGCCCTTTTTTATGCCGGTCTGGTTCGGGCTAAAAACGTGCTTTCTGTGTTGATGCAGTGTTTTGTCTCGGCCTGCGCAATGACCATCGTCTGGATCGGTTGGGGGTATAGCATGGCCTTTGATACGACGGGCATGAGCGAAGGCACAATGAACTTGAATTCCTTTGTCGGGGGGTTGGGCAAACTCTTCTTGTCGGGGGTAGGTGCCGACAGCATGACTGGCACGATCCCCGAAACGGTTTTTATCACCTTTCAAATGACCTTCGCCATTATCACGCCGGCACTGATCGCCGGGGCCTTCGCCGAGCGGATGAAGTTTTCCGCGATGCTGCTTTTTACGGTAATGTGGTCGACTATTGTCTACGCGCCGGTATGCCATATGGCTTGGAGCGGGCCCGGTGGTTTCTTCTGGGATCTAGGAGTACTCGATTTTGCCGGTGGTACGGTTGTGCATATCAATGCTGGTGTCGCCGCGCTGGTCGCCGCGATTATGATCGGCAAGCGCGAAGGCTTCGGCCAGGTGCCGTTGCCTCCGCACAGTTTGACCATAACTGTGATAGGTGCTTCGATGTTGTGGGTCGGCTGGTTTGGTTTTAACGCGGGCAGCGCCGCGGCGGCGAATGGCTCAGCGGGTATGGCGATGTTGGTGACCCAGGTCGCCACGGCGATGGCGGCGTTGACCTGGATGGCGGTCGAATGGAGCAAACACGGTAAGCCGAGTGTGTTGGGCATTGTCACGGGTGCGGTCGCCGGGTTGGTGGCGATTACACCGGCCTCGGGCAGCGTCGGACCGATGGGGGCCTTGGCGATCGGTTTCGTCTCGGGCTTGTGCTGTTTCTGGGGGGTGACGACGCTCAAGCAGAAATTGGGTTACGACGATTCGCTCGATGCTTTCGGGGTGCACGGCATCGGTGGCATCGTCGGTGCGATCTTAACCGGGGTCTTCGCGTCCGAGAGTCTGGGCGGGCTGGGGCTAGCCAAGGAATCGATCGGCGCGCAACTCGGCGCACAGTCGATTAGTGTGATATTCACCATAGTTTACTCCGGCGTACTTTCTTTTCTCATCTTAAAGATCGTCGACGTGCTTGTCGGGTTGCGCGTCAATGAGGATGAGGAATCGCAGGGACTCGATCTGGCGCTGCACAGTGAACAGGGCTACAATATGGAATTATAGCGGATTAAGCGGATCGGCTTAATAAGGAGATTCAGACATGAAATTACTGAAGTGCGTGGTGCGGCCCAATGCGCTTGAAAAGGTAAAAGAGGCCTTGAGCGGGTTAGGCGTGATGGGGATGACGGTCAGCGAAGTAAAGGGTTTCGGTCGGCAAAAGGGCCACAAGGAACTCTATCGCGGCGCCGAATATACCATTGATTTTACGCCGAAGATCGAAATTGAAGTCGTGGTCGGCGACGATCTGGCCGAGCAATGCGTCGATGCGGTGCGCGAAGCGGCGCAAACAGGCAATATCGGCGACGGCAAGATCTTTATGGTGCCTATCGATGAGGTCGTGCGAATTCGTACCGGGGAGACCGGAGACGCCGCGATTTAATGCGTTGTAGTTGAATCTGTCTTACTGGCCGCGTCCGTTTATCAGGCGCGGCCTTTTATTTTTTGCCCGGTTTTCTCCGGGGGTATGGCTAGATGAGCCAACGCGGGAGATGTGTTCGGCATTAAGACAGGCTGTGGCGGCGGTCGACAATAAAGAACAGTCCGTAGTGAGCCATGTAAAGAGATTGCTTTATGGCGTACGATTTGAGATCGGGGCTTGCCAATTAGTTGAAATCGGGCAAGGCAAGATCGCGATTGAAAATAAGCGCCGGGAAGATTCCCCGGCGCTTTATTGCTGGTTATTGCTGTAATACTAGCTGCCCGATGCCTAGGCGCACCGTGCGGTGGTTGCGCCTTTCGTTGAAGGGCCATTGCAAGTTTTCTACGACGAGCAGGAGTTGGGTTATATGACCGAAGGCATATTCGCAGGTCGCACGGGCTTGGTAACCGGCGGGGGGCGCGGGATCGGCCGGGCCATCTGTCAGATGCTAGCTGAAAACGGGGCGAAGGTCGCGATAAATTTCCAACGCAATCAGGCGGCGGCGCAGGAAACGCTGGCATTGCTAGCAGAGTGCGGCGCTGAGGCCATACTGGTGCAGGCCGATGTGGCGTCGGAGACAGATGTAGAACGGATGGTGGAGGAAATCGGCGCCCAGTTTGGTTCGGTCGATTTACTGGTCAACAACGCTGGCATCGCCACTTCTGCAGAACACGGTGAGTTCGGCTTCGCCGAATGGCAGCGGATGTTCGCGGTCAATGTCGATGGACCCTTTTTGACAACTTGGGCAGTCAAAAATCAGATGATCGCCCAGCGTTTCGGCCGAATCGTCAATATTTCCTCATTGGCTGCGATTCAGCTCAAGCGAAATATGATCCACTATGCAACAACAAAGGCGGCGGTCGTGGCCTTTACCCGGCATACGGCCCATGCCTTCGCCGAGCATAATGTGCACGTCAACTGTCTGGCACCGGGGTTGATAGATACCGATTTGGCGCGCTCGGCCAATCCGGATATGGTCGAGCAATTGATTGCCAACACCCCGATGGGGCGGATGGGTACCCCTAATGAGATGGCCGCGGTGGTCAAGTTTCTGCTTTCGGAGGAGTCGAGTTTTATAACAGGGCAGACAATCGCCGCCTGCGGTGGGCGAACATAACTCGCAGTGAAAGGTTAAGAAGCTATGGCGATGGATAAGGTATATGAGGCCTATGCGGCCGCGCGGCCGAAGTCGCTGGAATATCTAGCGCGTGCCTGCAAGGTACTCGGCGGCAAAGCCGGGCATGACCTGCGTTATTCCACCCCGGTGCCGCTCTACATCGATCGCGGGGAAGCGGGGCGCAAGTGGGATGTCGACGGCAACGAATATATCGATTTTTTGCTTGGCAATGGCGCTTTGCTTTTAGGACATGCGCCGGCGGAAGTGGTCGAAGCGATCAATGAGACGGTCGGCAAGGGCACGCATTTTGGCAATGACCATCGATTGCATATCGAGTGGGCGGAGCTGGTACAGCAGTTGGTGCCCTCGGCTGAGCGCGTGCGCTTTGTCAACTCGGGTACGGAGGCGACGCTATTGGCGTTGCGGTTGGCACGGGCTTTTACCGGTCGGAAAAAAACGTTGCGTTTTGCGGGGCACTTTCACGGCTGGCACGATGATGTGGTACACGGTTTCCAGCCGCCTTTCGATCAGCAAGGCTCGCTGGGCGTGCCGTCGCATGACCATATGGTCTGCATACCTGCCGGCGATTTGAACCTCGTCGAAGAAACGCTTAAGACGGTCGGTGATTTCGCGGCGGTGATCGTCGAACCCTCGGGGGCTTCGTGGGGGCGAGTGCCGTTGGACCCTGAGTTTTTGCGCGGATTAGAGCAGTTAACTCGTCAGCGCGAGGAGTTGCTTATTTTTGACGAAGTCGTTACGGGATTTCGTTACAGTCCCGGCGGGGCGCAAGGTCTCTACGGGCTGAATCCGGATCTCTCTTGCTTCGCCAAGGTCGTTGCTGGCGGCATGCCAGGGGGGGCTGTGGTGGGGCGGGCGGATGTGATGAAACTCTTCGATGTGACGGGAGATCCGCAACACGATCGCTTTGGCCGGGTGGTGCACCAGGGCACGTTTAATGGCGCGCCGCTTTGTGCGGCAGCAGGGGTAGCGGTGCTCAAACAGGTGGCGACCGGGGAACCAATCGCCCGAGCGAATGCCTTGGCCGCTAAATTGCGGGCCGCTTGGGACCAGGTGCTCGGAGAAATGGGCGTCGCCGGGTACCTCTATGGTGTCTGTTCGATATTTCACGTCTATTTCGAAACCGATCGCGACCGGGTGCAAGCCGCGACGAGCCGGGCCGAGCTGTATACGAATGATGCCGACCGGCTCAAGGGCATGCCGGGAGCACTGGTCGAATCGTATCAACGTCAGTTGCGCTTTCACGGAGTCGACAATATGAGTTCAACTGGGGGGTTGCTCTCGGCGGCGCATACAGATCGGGATATAGAGGAAGCGACGGTCGCTTTTAGGCAGACAGTGGAAGGATTGTTGGCGAGTGGGCAGGTTTTGTCCTTATAAGCCATTATTAACGTTGGAATTGCGTTGGGGGGGTCCCATTTTCTCGACCTGGTGTCTATTTTATATAGGCATTTGAACCGCACATTTTATCGAGAGGACTTACCATGCCGGTCGTAAATTTCGAGCGCTATTGCGAAATGCTGGACAAGGCACATCGCGAAAACTACGCCTTTCCCGCGATCAACATCTCGAATATCGATACTGTCAATGCCGCCATTGAAGGTTTTGTCGAAGCGGGCAGCGATGGTCTGATCCAAGTCTCGACCGGCGGCGGTGCGCATTCTTCGGGCAATCTCAACGATATGGTGCTTGGCGCGATATCGTTGGCGGAACACGCGGCACGCGTCGCCGACCGCTACGATGTCAATATCGCCCTGCACACTGACCACTGCACCACCGACAAGGTCGACTCGTTCCTCAAGCCGTTGATCGCCGAGACAG
>DQLG01000614.1 GCA_015660315.1 Candidatus Latescibacterota bacterium | reverse complement strand
ACACCTACCGCCCCATGTACGCCCTACCCGAATTCCACGCTCTGCAACACCACCCCGCCCTCGTCGGCCTGCTCGGAAAACTACTCGACGGCCCCGTGCTGCCGCACCCGCGTTTGATCGGTCGCACTATTTTCCCCAAGCGCGAATCCTTCACCACCCCGCCACACCAAGACTTCATCCCCATCCAAGGCACAACCGAGACCTATACCGCCTGGTTCCCGTTGCACGATCTGCCGCCCGACATGGGTGGATTGGAGGTCGCCGCCGGTTCGCACCAGGGCGGCGTCTACAAATTCAGTCCCGCGCTCGGTGCCGGAGGTTTGGCCATTGCCGACCCGCTCGCCGACACTTGGACGGGTGGACCTTTCGAAGCCGGTGACGTGCTGCTCTTCCACAGCATGACCGCCCATCGCGGCGTCGCCAATACCGGCGAATCGCTGCGACTCTCGATCGACGCCCGCTACCAGCGTGTAGACGCCCCGATCGCCCCGGGTAGCCTATTACCGCACAGCCAACCCAATACCTGGGAAAACATCTACCTCAATTGGCCCGATAGCAGCTTGCAATACTACTGGCGACAATACGAATTGCACATCACCGATTACGACGACAGCTATCATGAAGAACGCGACCGCCAGGCCATGGAACTCGGCGCGCAAGGCGACCCGCTCTCCGTCTCGGTGCTCCAGCGCATCATCGCCCGCGACAAGGACCTGCAAAAACGCCAACGGGCCGCCGAGTTGCTCGCCGCTATCAAAGACGGCGAGACGACAGCACCCTAGCTTTCGCCGCCCCGAACGGTGCGATCATTTGTATTGGAGAAACACACGGCGATTAACGTAAAATGCCGCTTAACCACAGACGCACGCTTAAAGAGAATGTAGAAACCGCATAAATATCTTAAAAAAACGCACCCCTTAACCCGGAATGCGATCGGCCCACAAAACGAATAACACCATGCTTTTGTCTTACGACGATCCGCCGTACGCTCCCATCTACCCGCTCAATCCTCTTTACCCAGCGTGCCGTCGATCCTCTGCTGGAAATCATTGATCTGCATCGGCTTTTCAATTAAACCGACGAAGTTATGCCCCTCAATTTCTTCGGCTACCACATTGCCCGACAAGGCGAGCACCGGTAAATTGGGGAATTCTTCCTTTAGTCGATCTGCCAATGCGAAACCGTCCATACCCGGCATCTGTATATCGGCGATAACCAGGTCAGGTTCATCTGCGCGGATCGCGGCCAGGGCCTCTTCGCCGTCACCCGCCTCGCTAACCTCATAGGCAATGAGTGATCTCTGCACCAACTGCCGCACCGCCTGTTCGTCGTCGACGATAAGGATCCGCAATTTCTCGTCAACCACGCGCCTGTCGACGAGGGCCTGGGCCTCTTCCACCTCGATCCCGGCTTTCTCCGCCAAGAGCGCCACCGCCACCGCCAGCTTTTTTTTAGCCTCCCGCTGCTCCTTCTGCGAACGCACCTGGTCAAGAATAGAGCCATGCGCTCGCATGTTATCATTGGTGATCTTGCTAGACAGGATCTCGACTATATTCTTGTAGATATTCATGTGCATCCGCTGATCTGCATGCAACATCAACTCAAAAGGGCCGCGCTTAATGACCAGCAGCTTGCTCTGCTTGATCGCTTCGACCGACGCCGAACGCTGCTGGTGGTTGAACATGCCCATCTCGCCCACAGTGGTGACCGGCTGCAAGACGGCCAAACGAACATTATCCTCAGCCTTGACCCCAAGTTCCCCCGCGATGAGGATGTACATCTCATCGCTATTCGTACCCTGGGCGCAGACCACCTCACCCGGAGCGCAAGGCCTCGACTGACAGAGGCCGAAGATTTTCTGAATCTGGGACGGTGCTAGGCCTTTGAAGATGGGAATCTTCATCAGCGTCTTCAGTAGTGTTTTACTTTTTTCCATTAGCCCCCGCCATGCTGATTATAGGTCCTAAGTAAAACATGCCCACGATACAGTATAAACCCGCTGCAAGAGAGACTCAAGTGCAAATACGCCTGCCCATCACTCGGCCCCGTCGAGCCTGAAGGATGCAAAAAATAGCGCGATATCGGGATTATCATCAAAGGCATAGGGCGCTCCAGCCGCCATCAAACTATAGAGCCGCGTCCCCAACTGTAGGCTCTGTAACCGCAAGAGGCTCTTGTCCGATGCCCGGATCTTCGTCTGTCGAGCCGGGTGGCCGGCCATCTCTACCATCTCCTCCGCCAGCATTTCCCCTTCCATCTTGCTCAACATCCGCTCCCGGCGGGAGACGGTCGCGCTGTCGGGCCCGACTCCTACTGGTATCTCGCCATAGGAGATCGCGTATTGCACCTCATTGCGCGCGAACATCAGGTATTGGAACTCCACCTCGCCGAAGGGTAGGTCTTCGCGCAACTTGCGGAGATCAGGTTTGCCGGCCGTCTTCGCGACAAAGGCACCCGGTTCGTAAGCCAGTTCCTCCCACTCGGGCTCACCGCTCATCCAACCAATGAGATTGTACGCGGCGATCCCGCCCAAAATCAGAAAAAAGAGCTTTACTGAAAAAAAGTCTTTTTTTTTGTCGCGCGTATCACCCATCGTTAATGGACCTTGACTAAACTAAATTCGTCTTCGTCGCGGGCGCTGAGTTGTTGCAAGGCAAAGTCAGAAGTCAGTCGCAAAACCTCGACAGCCAAAGGATCCAGCCCCCCGGTTGTCTCTTCAAGCCCGATCCCCAGTGTCAGCGAATCCCCGTTCAAGGAGAGCCGATCGCCATCAACGGCACAGCGATAACCGATGCGATTATCACCCATCAATGGTTCCTCGTGTACCGGCACTGAGAGCCGTCCGACAATCGGCACCTTACCAAAAACCTCAATCTGCAATCTTTCCAGGTCTATATCCACGCTGTCCCCGTCCGCAGACCAAGTGCCGTGCAAGATGAGAAAACCCCCATCGAGCGCGTCGAGTGGCTCAGTGCCAATATCGATGCCGTCAATCGCATTCAATTCCTCAATGCGCTTTAGGAAGGCCCCGCCCACCCTATTGGCAAAAGATCCATCACGAGAGAAGGTGTAACTGAAATCGAATTCCTCCATCTCGACCTCGGCCAATTCCAAGCGCCATTGCCCCTCTAAAGAGCCCTCCTTACCCACAAGCGGAGTATCGACCGTCTCCTCCGACAAACACCCCGACAAACTCAATACGCCGAGCAACAACACAGCCCGTAATTTCCACATCACAATTTCCTTTTCCATAAATATTAGCGACTGTCGAAAAAATGCCGCCAATAGCCATAATCTTGTGCACAGCAGACGGCGGGAATTTCCGGGCCAGCTCCTAGACAAAGACCCGCATCGGCGGATCCTCCACCTGTAAACCCCGCTCACAGGCCCATTCCCGCAAAGGCACGCGCCCGCCCTCGAATTCCGCGCCAAAAAGCTGGGCGGGTATATCATCCATACTCGCTAGGGTCCGCTCGCCCGGCGAGGGATGCTTGTGGGCCCAGAATCTATAGGCGTAACTGATCAGCATCCCCTTGGCGATGCGGTCGGTGAAATTAATCGCCGGCGTGTGATAGAGGCTGGTGCTAAATATATACGCGTCTCCAGCCGCAAGCGACAACTCCAGAAATTCCGGCGGATCCAGTTCGCCTTTGGCAAAGGCCAGTGGCCGCTCAAGCTTGTGGCTGCCTGGCACCAAGAGGGTAATGCCCGAATTCGTCTGGCTGAAATCCGTCAGACAATACCCGATGCGCACCGCAACCGTACCGCGGATCGGGTTGTTGGGGGCAAAATTATTGAGATCGCGGTGCCAATTGCGAAAAGACCGCCCGTCTCCGTCGGGATAGACCGGCTCACGCGAAAAGGGTTGCGGGTGTTTGTAGATTGCAGTGGCCCGCATCAGATGAATATCGGGCGAGAGCAACTGCATGACCAGGGAGACCGCGGGCGACTGCGTCGCCAAGGCGACAAGCGCATCATCGTGCAATAGATCGATATGGCGATTGGCGTAGAAATTGTGCACCGGCCCCGCCGTCTCCATAAAGCGATCGCCGACAGCGACAAACCGGGCGATGGCCTCTGCATCCAATAAACCGGGCACCACCAAGTAGCCATTTTCTTCAAAAAAAATGCGATCTTGCCGGCTCAGGGGTATAAAATCCAAGATAGCCTCTCCGTCTACTCCGCCCGCTCCATATCACCCTCTGGCCTTTTCGCGCGACGCGAAATCAGGCCAGACCCAACTTTTCTTCGGCGCTGTCTACGGGGATATAACCCAAAACTTCGCGCGGGTGGTCGATATCGACCCAAGACCAGCGATTATTGGACACGCCATAGAAAATATCGAAGCGCAAATCTTCGGGCGCCTCGATTGTGCGCTCGACCAACTGTACAACATCGCGCACACTGCACCAGATGGCACCGCCGCGTTCGTCGCGGGGATGGTCTTCGGCATTGACCCAACCGATGCGCAAACAGGGCACCGACATATGATGCACATCGGCATAATAGCGCGCCAACGCCTCGCCCCATACCTTGCTCGCCGGGTAGAGACCGGTCGGCCGAGGTGCCCACTCGTGGGTGACCGTGTTGATTTCGTCGATATCGACCTCGTCGAAACGACCTTCGGCGATCGCCTTGTAGGGATCCTCCTGCTGATACCCCCAAGACACCATGATCGAACTGGCGAACACCACGCGTTCAACCCCCTTGCGGTGCGCGGCTTCCATAACATTCCGCGGCCCGACGATATTACTGCCAAGCAGACTCTCCCAACTCGCGTCCGGCCGTGGGTCGGCGGCCAATTGCACGACGACATCCATGCCCTCAACAGCCTGTTCTACCACGCTGTAATTGCTCAAGTCCGCAAGGATGAATTTCTCCTCCGGCACCACCACCTGTTCATTCTGGGGCGCTCGCTCCGAACGCTGACGTCTCCGCGCCAGCCCATAGACGTCATAACGATCTGGCTGCGCTTGCAGGTGTCGATATACAGCTCCAGCGATTAATCCGTACACGCCGGTAATTAAGACTTTCTTGGGAGCCATCGCAGGTATTCGTCTCCTCCATAGTTCAATGTGGGTTAATTACTCGATTATGGCGATATGGTGCAGGGCGCGATAGCGCTGATCATAGTCCATGCCATAACCTACGACAAACGCGTCTTCAATCTCGAAACCGCAATAATCCACCGGCACCTGCAATGCCCTGCGGGCGCTTTTATCAAGTAATGCGCAAGTCTTTAGCGAATGGGGTCGCCGAGTGCAAATCATATCTAGGACGAAGTCCAAGGATCGGCCCGTATCGACGATACCGTCGATCACTAAAACGTCCCTGCCCTCCACCGCGATGGTAAGGTCCTTGACCAGTACAACTTGCCCAGTGT
This sequence comes from Candidatus Latescibacterota bacterium, assembly GCA_015660315.1. Classification (GTDB taxonomy): domain Bacteria; phylum Latescibacterota; class UBA2968; order UBA8231; family UBA8231. The sequence goes on along the minus strand of DQLG01000614.1, from coordinate 1,181 downwards.
TTTCAGTACCCTGATAGCTCGAAACATCGACGAAGTCGTAGTCCAATTTCGCCAACATCTCCTCGGGCAAACGATCGATCAACGCCATCATAAACTGCGCCGCTCCGGTAAGAATCCCGACAAAAAGCGGCGCCTCGAGATAATCGGCGGCGATCTCAACAGCCAATTCGCCAATGCGCCGCTCCACTGTTTCGCGATCAATCAGCACTTTCAACGCGGACTCACCTACCTGCCTTTAAATATTCTTTTGAGTATACAGCTTTTGCTCTTTTTTTTCCAGTATCAGCCTCTCTCGCAATCGAGTAGCCTATCAAAAGCCCTCATCAAGATAGCTCGATCCTCGGCCAGATCCGGTGGCAGGTGGCGATCAATAACGAATAACCCTTCGTTCGACACCTCGAGATAATTGCACAATGCCTGGATGTGAAACTCGGCCCGGGTCGTGCGCAATGAGCAATGGGCCAACCGCTGGCGAATTTCACTGCGCAAATAATGTTCTAATAGTATAGGGAATTGTTGAAAGAGCTCTTCGGAGGTGAACATAACCCGCAATTCTTCGAAGAAAGGCAAAGCTCGTACCGTATCTTCGGTCCACTCGTTCTTTTTTATTTTCCAGCGCGGGTCCATCATAACCTAAAGTGTACGACAGTCCGGCTCTTTCCCAAAGAAAAAAGAAAAAGCGCAGATGCAAAATGCCCCTGCGCTTTAATTGAACAAGAATAGATGATCTACTAAGCAGCCTGACGGCTATCGACACTAAGTGCAGGGATCGGATGACATATGGCACAAGCTAATTGCACGCCATTGCGCCACCAATCCGTTGCTCCGCAACACGGGCACTGCGCTTCCCTCTCAACTAGCGTTTCGGCGGGAATACCCGGTCGCACACTAGAGGCTGCCCATGCGACAAATGCACTCAACTCTTCCGCGCCTGCCAGGTCGAGATCACCCTGCCGATAGGCAGCATCAATTCGTTCGCACAATAATTCCAGGTCGGCCCAGGAACGAGCCAGGGCAATATCTGTCCGTAGGGGAAAGGTGGTCTGTTTCAGTCCGGCAGTCTGCATCTGCATATCCTACCTTCCTTCGACGCCCTTGTCACAGGGGAAACGCGAGTCGAGGCGCTGCATCCGCCTTAACGAGAGTGTGGGGACAACTCTAACGGCCCTGGCGCCTCGATT
>DQLG01000006.1 GCA_015660315.1 Candidatus Latescibacterota bacterium | reverse complement strand
CGGGCGTCGTTCCGTCGTCGGGCGCTTTGGTCTCACCGGTATCACCGCCCAAGTCGGGCAAGGGTTTTAGCAGGGTGAGTTCGAATTCGACGAGGGTGGTGTCGTTGTTGCTGATGGTAATGTTTTTTTGCTGACCTTCGAAAATGAGTTCGTCGTTGAGGTCATAACCGCGCAGGGTCAGGTGATAACCGTCACCGGGCTGTAAAGCGCCGATGGTCCCGGTGGCCGGTCCGAGGGGCGAGATATCGAGTATTCTGGAGATCGGCGAAATATTGGGGCCGGTGATCACGGCTTCGACGCGGTAGATTACAGTGGCTAGGGCTTTGCCCAGAGGTAGATAGAGGTTTAGCTCCGCGGTTTCCGCCGTTGTATCCGTTTGGGATTGCTGGTCTTTACCGACCTGGTTCCGTGCCGAATCGAAGGGATTGCTGCGATCCAGGCTACCACAGCCGGCGAGTATGATTACAATGAACAGATACAGCATGGGCGTAGATTCTCCAGGTTTACATTTGTCTAATGTAAGAGTTGCCCATAGGTCTTTCCACCGTTTTCTGTTCCTTGACAGTGGAGGTGGTCTCGCGTATCGTTTTTTTATTATGCAAAAATTAAGCTGGTTTGTCCCTGTTTTCATGCTGACGGCCTGTATCGGTCCTTTCGCTGGCAAGAAGATCGCCCCTTGGCTCGCGGGGCCGCCCGCGCTAAAAGTGAATTTTTCGAGTGAAGAGGCTGCGGCGTTGCTGGTTTGGGACCAGGTGCCGGCCGAAGGTTTTCTGCACTACGAGATCCAACGCGGTTCGGCCGGGGATTTTGCGACCGTCGCACAGGTGCAATCGGTGTCCGATACCAGTTTCAGCGATCGCGGACTCTTGGCCAATGAGAATTACCGCTATCAGGTTTTGAGCGTCTTCAGCGAAAAAGAAAACGTACATCAGTTGGCGAGCACTTCTGTGGAGGGCGGTTTTCACCACCAGGTCAATGCGTGGGGGTTGCCCGCCGGCTTCGCACCTACGCGATTGGCGATTAGCCGCGAGGGGACGGTTTTTGCCGTCGGCGCCAGTCAGGGGCTTGTCGAACGTTTTGATCGGGCCGGCAATTCTTTGGGGGGGCTGGTATATACCCGCGAGGCCCTGGCCTGTATGGAAACGAGCGCGTTGGATGGACCTTCGTTAGCCCTAGATGGAGAGGACAATCTCTATGTGGTCTATAATCTACAGCGCGAAGGGCGGCAACCGGAGGCTTTTTGGAGCAAATTTGCACCCGACGGCGGTTTGTTATGGACTCGGCCGTTAGCCGGTCTTTTTGCCCGTCATATCGTTATCGACGGCGAGGAAATATACATCGAGAGCATCAGCCAATTGCAGCAGTTCGATCGCTCGGGCGAACGCCAGGTGCAGTACGCGATCCCGGCCTTGTTGGTCTCGAGTCTACGATTTTGGCAGGGGCGTTTCGCCGCGCTGATTGAGCCGTTGAGCTTGCGCGAAGGGGATTGGCAGGCCCCCCGATTGGTGGTCTACGACGACGCAGAGCGCGGTTCGACCGTCCAGGTTATCGGCCGCGATCCCAAATCGCACCAGGACCGCGGCAGTGGGTTGTTACGGCGCCCAACGGATTTCGCTGTCGATGAGGTTTCGGCGCGGGCCTTCGTGGTCAACGCCGGCCAGGACCGCATCGAAGTGTTCAGGGGGGACCATTATCTGACGCGCTGGGGCGAGGAGGGCGATGCAGAAGGGCAGTTTCGCTTTTCGGGCGACATTGAAGTTGTGGTGAATATGGCTAATGGCGAGAAGGCTGAACGCCATGTGGTGGCCGGGGGGATTGCCCGTGACGCGGAGGGCTTTGTGTATATAGCCGATACTTTTAATGATAGGATCCAGAAATTCCAACCATGAAAATCTGGATCGCGCTATTGTTGCTGTCGTTCGTCGTGGTAGGGGCTGATGCGCAACGCCAGGGCAAACGACGGTATAGCGTCTGGGCCAAAGAGAAGATTCGCTATCTCAACGCCAAGATTGTCATCGATCCCTACGATAGGCATCTGCGGGTGCTGCTGGCCAACGCCTACTTCGAAGATGGACAAAGGCACGAAGCCAAAGAACAACTAAAAGAAGCGCTCGTCCTAGATCCCAACTACGCCGAAGCGCACTGCAATCTAGGCGTTATCCTACAAGGCCAAGGCTATAAGAGCAAGGCCAAACACCATTTTGAAGAAGCATTGCGGCTGGATTCGCTGATGGTTGAGGCGATGGCTGGGTACGGGGCCCTGCTCTGCCGTTCTGAGCACCAAGCCGAGGGGCTTGAATATCTAGCGAAAGTGGTATCGGTTCAGCCGGATCACGTTGGCGCCCGGTTCAATATGGCCGTGGCCTACCACAAGGTCGGCGATTTCAAGAAATCCATCGAACATTTGGAGATCTTGTTACGGACCGATTTCAAGTATCCTGGTGGGCGTCGCGCGTTGGCCAGGGCCTATTACAGCCTCGGGCTTTTGCGCCTGCAGGCCGAGCAACCCGATTTGGCGCTTCAGGTGTTGGTCAAAGCCGTCGAATATGAACAGGAAAGTGACGATATGTACTTCGCCAAAGGCCTGGCCCATATGGACAGCGGCGATATGGGCGGGGCGGAGGAGGCCTTTAAGCAGGTTATTACGCTGGAACGGGACCATATTCCGGCCCTGCACAATCTAGGCACGATCTGCGAGAAGACGGACCGGGCGGAGGAGGCGATTGAATACTTTCTCAAAGTCCAGCAATTGGCGCCGCATTTGCCGACGATGGAGGCGGTCAAGCACTCCTCGTATAAAGTCGAATACCTCGTCGAATAGGCGGCTATCAGTCGGGCACAAAGATTGACTTTCTTCCGACAAATCCGTAGACTACTGTGCTATAAGTCCTATTGCGGCGAATTTGATTTTGAGAGCGGATATGAGTCGCTGAATATGGCCCCTTTTCGATCGCGCGTCAGAGCGAGTGGTTGCTGGGTAGCTGTTTCAGTAGCCGCTCTTTTTTTATTTTATTAAGCGAGTATAATGGCCAAAGAAGAAGCGATAGAAGTCCAGGCAGTGGTCAAAGAAGCCCTGCCCAACGGCTATTTCAAGTGTGAGATGGAGAACAGCCATGAGATCCTGGCCCATATCTCCGGCAAGATGCGCAAATACTATATCCGCGTGCTGCCGGGCGACCAGGTCACTGTCGCACTCTCGCCCTACGACTTGAGCCGTGGACGCATAACCTTCCGCAACCGCTAAGATACGGCGGTCCACGAGTTCCAACTTGCAGGTCTCGAAGCCCGGGGCTGCTCCCTGTACGCTTGAGGCATCCGCTCTATGTCGTCTCCCGGATTATTCGCCCGCTGTGCCAAGTGCCCTAAGTCGCGTTGAGGTTTGTATCGCGCGCGATCATTTGTTTATTGCCCTCAATCCGATTTCCCCTTTACACATTACCGCCCCGGTCTAGCAATGGCCGGAATGTGAGGATATTATGGTCACGATCGGGATGAATTACGAAGTCTTAGAAGGCAAGGAGGAGATCTTCGAAAAGGCCTTTGCGCACGTGATGACGACATTAGAGGGCGCGGACGGCCACGAGTCATCCAGATTATTAAAGGATGTACACCAGGTGCGTTATTATGCGATTCATTCGCAATGGTCGGACGAGGAAAGTTTCAAGGCGTTCGTGGCATCGGAAGAATTCGCCAAAGTCACCAATTGGGGCAAGGAACAAATCCTGGCCGCGCGGCCTGAGCATATAGTTTACAGGACTGAAGACTGAGCGTTATGGGCAAAGCAGAAAAAGATACATACCGTTCCTGGCCTTTTCAGGAAGCGGCGCAGATCGTCAAACTGCGCCGTCCCGACGGCGAGCGCCCGGTGCTTTTCGAGACCGGGTTCGGTCCGAGTGGGCTGCCGCATATCGGGACCTTTGCCGAAGTCGCGCGCACTACCTGGGTGCGGCGGGCTTTTGAGCACCAGACAGGCATCCCGACTCGGCTATTGGCATTCAGCGATGATATGGACGGCTTGCGCAAGGTGCCTCTCAATCTGCCGCAGCCCGCAATGCTCGCAACCCACCTCGGCAAACCGCTGCACGTCATTCCCGATCCTTTCGGTGAGCAGGATAGTTTCAGCGGTTATATGAACCATAAGCTCAGGGAATTTCTCGATACCTACCGTTTCGACTACGAGTTCCAGAGTTCGTCGGAGGCCTATAAGCGCGGCGACTTCGACGAAGGGTTGCAAATACTGCTCGACAAGGTCGAAGAAGTCCGCCAGTTGATCGTGCCGACCTTGGGCGAGGATAAACGGGTGTCTTGGTCGCCATTTTTTCCCGTTTGTCCCGAGTGCGGGTCGGTTTATAGTACGCGAGTGACGGGCTATCACCCGGAGCGGCAAAGTCTTGATTTTGTCTGCGATGGCGAAGTCGGCAGCGCGCGCGGTTGCGGGGCCGACGGAGAGTTGTCGGTGTTGGGCGGACGGGTGAAGGTTGGTTGGAAGGTCGATTGGGCTTTGCGGTGGTTTACCTACGAGGTGGACTACGAAATGTATGGCAAGGACCTGATCGACTCGGCCAAACTCTCCGGTCGAATCGTGCGTTTGATGGGCAAGCAACCGCCCGTCGGATTGACCTATGAGCTGTTCTTGGATGAAGAAGGTAAAAAAATATCTAAGAGCGTCGGTAAGGGACTGACTGTCGACGCTTGGGTGAAGTACGCGCCGATTGAATCGCTGCTTTATTATATCTACCAAAACCCCAAACGAGCCCGGCGGCTGTTCTGGGATGTTGTGCCCAAGTGTGTCGACGACTACCTCGACGCATTGCGGCGCTATCCCGATATAGAAAAGGGCAAACGCCCGGAACAGGATATATGGCATACCGGCGATCGAGGTAGTGCCGTGCCGGAATATGGGGCGCAGGTGAACTTTTCGACCGTCAATAATTTGATCGCCGCCCTAGGTTCGGATTCGACCGAACTATTGGTCGACTATCTCGAACGCTACGACGAACGGGCTTCCTCTTATCCACAGGTAATGCAGTCGCTGGTGGAGAAGGGGCACAACTATTACCGCGATTTCGTATTGCCGAACAAACAGGCGCGGGAGCCCTCAGATGAGGAGCGGGCGTTGTTGGCTAAGGTGGCCGAGCGATTGGGCGCGGCCAACGGGATGACCGAGGATGAATTACAGGGGATACCCTTCGCTATCGCGCGGGAAGCCGAGGTCGAGCCGAAAGCGTTGTTCCGCATGTTTTACCAGGTGGTGTTGGGGCAGGAGCGGGGGCCGCGATTTGGGTCGTTTGTCAAGTTGGTGGGCAAGGAGCGGGTGTTGGAGATGTTGCGGGAGAAGCTGTAGCTTCGAGGGACGGGCGATTCTTCGTGTAAGTTCTGTGTGTTACGTGCAGAAGAATCGGCACGTCGCCTACTGCCGGGTGTTTTAAGGAGGGTTGAAAGGCCTAGTAGGGAATTGAGTAGTTTTGAAAGTTGGAAAAAAGATGTTGAGTTTGTATTATGGGTGCGATATTTTCGCACCCTTTTTTTGTGGAGTTTTCTAATGGAAGAGCAGCAGGATCTTTTCTCGGAGATAATGCCGCCGGCCAAACCCAAACACGTCGAGCGACTACAACGCGT
>DQLG01000387.1 GCA_015660315.1 Candidatus Latescibacterota bacterium | reverse complement strand
TAAATTAAAAAGGATCATGCCCAACGGGATCGTGACCCCGAACCAAAAACCCTTAGAGCGCAACATCGGCCGCCCACCGTCGTCGATCAACAAGCGCGGCATTTCCATTAGCGGAAATACCAGCCGTTCGTGCACCGCCCACTGCCGGCGAAAAACCACCACGAGGCAGAAGCAGACAAAATAGACCGTTAGGATCAAGCTCAGCATCCAAAACAGCGGCCCGATCCACACGTCGAAGGGAATGGCCTGGCCCTTCGGCAAGCCCTCGTAAAACCAGCGCATCGCGTCGCCGCTATTATCGTGCGGGAAAATCCACTCGGGCAAATAGGGGTGGATATTGCCGGCCCAATCGTTTTCCGGCGTAGCCCCGTAATAGGGCGACGAGATAATCGCCAACAAGGTCCCGACGATAAAAGTCGGGATCCCCGTCGCCGCCAAACCCATAATCACGATCGTCGCCAATTCCCCCGGCTGTAACATCCACCGCTCGCGCCAACGCCGCACCAGCGCATTGGCCAAAAAAATCACTACAAAGCAAAAACCCGCGCTGGTCGGGAAATACGACCAGGTAATCTCCGAGGACCGCACCATCCATATCGAAAAGGGCGCACCGGTCACCACCGCCATCACTACTATTATTCCTAATATCGCCGAGCGGAGGGTCATACTATTCCGCCCCGGCGGCAGAAGCCCTTATATTTAATCATTAACCATCCGCATCTTTATGCTTTTTCACCTTTATTATTTATTATTTAATTAGAATCTACAGTCCACAAAAATAGGACAACCTATCCACCTTTATCAGGACCTAAAACTAAAAAAATGAGAAGACCTGCAGTGTGTATCAAGATAGCAATCAACAACAATAAGATAACCAGCAGTTTTTGTCAGAGCCAAAACCAACAACAATAAGATGACCTAAGGTCGGCCAGAGGGTATTCGCGCGACGGTTTGCATGGCGTATTTTGCAGGACAGCAAAATGCGTTATCCACCCTCCGCAGATCACAGGATGTGATCTGAATTCCCGAAGGGGATACCCTCTAGTCGACCGTCACTAGTAGCACAGCCAAATGCCCTTATTAATATACCTAGCCCTATCCCTGCTGCTCTCGGCCTGCTCCAGCAGCACCGGCACCGACAACGCCACGCAAAAGTCTCTCTGCTCCGACACGCCGGGCACCATCTGCACCTGGGCCGGCACCGGCGACGCCGGTTTCAACGGCGACGGCCACGCCCTACTCGCCTCCACCCTCTATTGGCCCGTCGACCTCGCCTTCACCCATTCAAACACGCCCTACATCCTCGACTGGAACAACCACCGCGTCCGCCGCGTCACCGCCGACAACACCCTGACCACCGCCATCGGCACCGACTTCATCGGCGATGGCCCGTATGACGAATCGGACCAAAGTTTGCCAGGTGCACCCGGCGGCGAAGTCCACCTCAACCACCCGACGCATATCTTGCCGCTGAACGACGGCACACTACTACTAACCTCCTGGCACAACCACAAATTGCGGCTCTACGACCCGCGCGCCGACCGCGTGCACGTCATCGCCGGCTCCGGTCCGGGTTTCGCCGGCGACGGCGGTCCGGCCCGCGATGCGCTGTTGAGCCAACCACCGCAAACCGCCATAGCCCCCGACGGCAGCCTCTACGTGCTCGACCAACGCAACCAGCGCGTGCGCAAAATAGACGCGAATAGCGTTATCAGCACCGTCGTCGGCACGGGTGAACCCGGTTTTTCCGGCGACGGCGGCCCCCCAAACCAAGCGCAACTGCAACTGCCGGCCGGCACCAATCCGCTACCCGCCGGCGGTCTGGCCTTTGACCCACAAGGCCGACTCTACATCTCCGATACACTCAATAATCGCATCCGCCGCGTTGACTTCGAAAACGATCTTATCGAAACAGTCGCCGGCAATGGCACCGCCGGTTTTGCCGGCGACGGCGGCACAGCGACAAGCGCCGCACTCAACAACCCACGCGACCTCACCTTCGGCCCCGACGGCCAGCTCTATATCGCCGACGAATTCAACCACCGCATTCGAGCCCTTGATCTAACGACCGGAACAATCACCACCATCGCCGGCAACGGCAACGAAGATTTCTCCGGCGACGGCGGCACAGCGTCCGATGCCGCGCTCAACCGACCCGCCGGTCTCGACTTCGATATGCAAGGCCTGCTCTATATCGCCGACACCTACAACCACCGCATTCGCCGGGTCACGCTACCATGATCTATCTACTGCTCCTACTCGCTGCCCTGTCCTTCAACTCCTGTAGCTCTTCGCCAACTGGCAGCGACAGCGGTCCTTACGGCCGCCTCGAAACCTATGCCGGTACCGGCGAAGCGGGCAAAGGCCCCGACGACGCTGCGCTGCGCAAAGTGACCTTCTATTTGCCGCTCGACCTGACCTTCGGCCCCGACAAGCGCCCCTATATCCTCGATTGGAACAACCACCGCATCCGCGTCGTTACCCAAGGCCGTGTCAGCACCTTGATCGGCACCGGCGAACTCGGCGACGCGCCC
>DQLG01000870.1 GCA_015660315.1 Candidatus Latescibacterota bacterium | reverse complement strand
TTTTGTTGCGTGAAGTCCTGGGTCACCTGAGAATCTCCTGTAGTGTTTATTGAACTACCGTAATGTTTTCTACGCTGAATTTTCCGGGATGTTCATCAATCAGCTTTTTCATCTGCGCACATACCGTTTGATGTGCAGGATGTTCACCGAGGTTGTTGTTTTCCCTCGGGTCCTCAACCATATTGTACAGCTCGTGCTGGCCAAACGCTTTACTGAGGTATTTCCACCTGTCCGTCTTTACCATTCGCACATGGTTTTCAAAGCCGTATTGCGCAATATCTGCTCCGAACGAACTGACGATCTCACTGTACACCGGCCGGTCATAGTTGTATGTATTGCTCCTGAGGTCGATACCGGGAAGGTCTTCTTCTATTGCGACCCCGAATTGCCCAGCAATAGTCGGCACGAGATCCAATAGCATTACCGGTCTGTCCTCGCGTTCGCCCTGATCCCACTCGCCGGGAATATGAATTAATAGGGGCACTTTAACGGCCGCATCATAAAAGCACATTTTTAAGTTCAGACCGTGCTCGCCGATCATGTCGCCGTGGTCTGAAGTAAAAACAATCATGGTGTCTTCTTTGTGGCCCAATACTTCCAGTTTGTCCATCATCTTGCCGACATAACGGTCAACATAACTTATCGAGCGAAAGTAATCTAGGCGGAATTTGTCGTACGAATTGATCTCTTTGGTGCGTCCCGGTTCTTTTGACAATTCCGGATCTTCGGCATAGGCCCGCGCCAGGTCGAGCCCCGTATTATAGGCATTGTCCTGGTTGTTGTTCATAAAGGCGATTCGCTGTCGCAGCGATGGGGTTGAGGCCAGATCCTGTTCGCTCCATTCTAAGGGGGGCAGGTCTTCGACTGACGGCCGTTCTACATCCTCGGGCACGGCGAGCGGGGCGTGTGGCCTGTAGAGCGAATAAAAAAGGAAGAAGGGGTTTTCGTGGTTGTTATCGAGCCAGTCTGAAGCGCGTTCAAATGCACAGCGCTCGACGGAATATTTGTCGGGCAGCTGGCCTTTGTATTCCTGGGCATAGACGTTATAACAGCGATTGGCCGCCCCTTCGAGTTCTCGCATTTCTCGCGGATCGCCCCGGTAACAGCCTCCTTTTACTTTGTTTTTGTCGATTTTGCTGAAGAAGTTTTTGTCTCGCAGATAGTGCAGGTAATCATCCCAGTCGGCGTAGCGCTCAAATCCGCGTTCCATATCGTGGTCCGCAAATCGCAGGTTGTCGGCAATGAAATGCGATTTACCCGAGAAGCAGGTTTTAAATCCGGCTTGCTGAAATGTGTGACCGAGCGTTTCAGCGGTGCTCGCGTGGTCGTGTTTGTTGTGCAGAATTCCGAGGTCTGACGGATAGCGGCCGGTGATAAAACTCTCGCGCGAGGGCACGCAAATGGGGGATTGGCAGTGGGCATTGGTAAAGATTTGGGATTTTGCCGCGAGCTTGTCGAGATTAGGCGTATGCACGGCTTTATTGCCCATATAACCGACGGCTTCGGCATGCTGGCTGTCCGTCAAAATCCATACGATGTTTCTTATTTTTTTCATAGAGGCATTAATTTCTTATTAACTCTACTTTGTCCAAATAAAGGACCTGTTCCTTAGAGCCTACATCAAGCTCCAAGCGCACATCCATTTCGCTCTCTTTGTTGTGGGTATAAAGCCTGGTGTGCGTTTTGGCCTCTTTGCCGATATGTATCCACCCGTTATCGGCTTCATAACTATCGTAGATCAGGTCGATGTTATGCGCATTTTTCAGCATAATTCTCATGCGACCTTTGCCGCCTTCACTTGCCGATATAAAACTTATCTTATAGGTCTGCCCCTTTATCAGGTGGAGCAGCGTTTTACCCGGCGCGCCGATATATTCTCCATTGCCTCCATAAGTCTGCTGGTATAGTTGACCTTCTGCGTTTTGTGGCACGTGTATCTTCAACATGGAGTTCCCACTGAATGCTTCACTGCCGTAGACGTACTCTTGGGTTATCTTGTCCGAAGTTAGACGCCAGGAAAGGCCCGGCTGATGGAATTCGCTATTAATTATCTGCGATGTTTTGGGCAGTGCCGTTGGCGTGAAGCCAGTTAATTGGTCCAGTACCGTCTGGTTCCACCCCAACTCAGAGTCAAAAATGGCGAATGATCTCTGGTTGTTCTGCATTCCCGTGTACCACATGCTGCCGATGTCGTGTTTTCTAAAGTTGGACATGTGATGCTGCAGCCATTCGGTTAGTTCTGCGTCCGGGCGCCCTGGGAAGGTCCAACAACCCCATTCCGTAGTGACAATCGGAATGTCGACGCCAATACGGTCTCTCCAACTGACTGCCGTGGTTATTTTGTTTAAAACGATGGGTTTCCACTTTTTATCTTCTGGGAGGGGGGCGATCCACATGGCGAAATTGACGCCGTCTTCGTGCCTCGGATTATAAAAATGGATAGCCACCCCCGCGTTTGTATCGTCATAGAATCCTTTACCGCCGTCAAACGCATAGGTGAGGTATTTTTCCGTCACGTATGGGTCTAAGTATTCGGGGTCATTGCTGCGAGGAGCGCCAATTAGAATGGGACGCGTCGGGTCTTCGTTGCGAATCGCCTGTGCGGCGGAATTGTATAACTGCATTACCTCTTCGTAGCGTTCTTCTTCTTTATAGCCAATGCCTTTGGGTTCGTTGAGTATCTCGAAAACGAGATCACCGGGGTATTTCTTCCAAGCTCTGGCTAACTCTCCCCATTTTTTTGCTATTTGCTCAGCACCCACTGCGATATTGTTTTTGGCCCAGGCAGAATTGCCCCACATACAGATTACGATGGCTAGGTCATTGGCTAAGGCATCGACGATTTGTCGTTCGGTCTCTTCGGTGCCCGCGCCAAAAGGCATAAACACGCGCACTGAGGTAAAGCCTGCATTCGCTGCAGCCTGAAATTGCGCGACATCGTGCTGTACCTTTGGCCATACTCCAGCACTCGGCAGCGAAGTGTCAATATTGATGCCTTTATGGAGTTTTTTAAAGACGGGTGCGTTGGCGCGTTGTGTGGGGTCTTGGGGCTGGGCTTCTGCTTTAGCGTATGCAATGCCGAAGTTGTCAGCGAAGATAAAAAAGTCGTCGAAGTTGACCGCACCACTGCCATCCAGATCGGTAGCCTCAACGAAGTCTTTCTGACTAAAGTTGTCGGCGAAGATAAAAAAGTCGTCGAAATTGACCGTTGCATTGCCATCAAAGTCGCCTAAGATAGTGTTACCCTCGTCATCTTGCAAAACCTGGACTTCCTCCGCATCGAAACCGGCACCGGAGAGATCTACGGTGATCTCAGGCTCGTCCTCATCGTCACTGGCAATCACAATAGAGCCAATCATTATCAAACAGCAAAAAATGAAAATGTTAAAACGGTCCATCGTATAAATCCCTTTGTTCGGCAATGCTTCCTCGTCCCGGTAGCTTAGGTCGGTAAAAGCCTGTTCTGGGGAATCCCAATCAAATAAGACGCCCATAAAATCTTGGTTTATATCGTGAAGCGGGTGTGAGTTTTTTGGGTTTGTACAAACTCTTCCGGGCTGAGATGGCCCAGCTGACTATGGGGTTTTTCGGTGTTATAATGCTGTCGCCAATCCTCAATAACGAGTCGGGCTTCGCGTAGATTCAACTATCCTGGGGTAGGCAGAGTCTATACTGGATCGAGCAGGGCACGGTTCTGTGCGGGTTCTGCACTATGCTTCGATTGAGTACCTTCGGGTTCGATTCCCGCCTCCTTCACCATTTTGAAAGAGCGCAACTCTCTTGTTATTAAAGAGGGTTGCGCTCTTTAGTTCTGAACCTACCGCACGTTGGTACACATCATGCCTCTCTTGGCCATGCGTTCAATATTCGCTGTTTCGAAATAATCGCTACTGGACTTCCCCCAGTTTGGTAGACATTCGATAGCCTCAATTTTTGGCCGCCTCAAAGGCCTCTGGACTGACGTCCCCGATGTGATCTTTTAAAGCCGGGCAAGCCCAAGTGACTATACTGCGACTGCGAATCTGTTTACAACCGTCTCTTACGCTTGTCCATCAACCTTACTTCCGCACCTCCACTACCGGCGCAGCGAGCAAGCCGGCAGGCCACAGCTGGTAATCACCGCTCCAACCCTCACCATCTGTAATCCAGTTATTAGGGCCATAGTTCGGGGCGCGAATGGGTCGCTGGTGGAGCGGCCCAAAGAGATTGCGGCGCGTGAGCTCCAGTTCGAGTGCCACCTCGTCCGTCGCCGCGACAGCGTCCGTAATATCCACCTCGTAGGGTTGCCAGCCGATGACTTGCGTGGTGCCATTGGCAGTCACTTTCAGGCACGCACCCTCAAACTCCGGCGAATACGGGGCGATTCACTATTTTGCGTGCGTGTTTCCAAACACTTCCTTCATCTGCGCCAGATTGAAGAGGCTGAAGGCGACGAAGAAGGCGATGAGTCCGGCTGAGGTCCAGAACACGGTCGGATGAATCTGCAGGTTCAGGCCACCGCCGCCGCCATTATTGTCCGTCAATGGAAGTCTCCTTCCTCTCTATTTCTCTTCCTCCAGCGTCTTGCGAAGTACCTTGATCGTTTTTTCCAGCGCCTTCATCCCCTCCCCCGCCTCTGCCCAGTCCCACTGCTGCAAGGAGGTCCGCACCCGCTGGTAGTGGGCTTCAGCCTCTGCAGCCATCTCCGTTGCAGAACGGGAGTCGATGCCGGAGGGGGCGGTCGACACCTGTCTTGCGGCAGGTTCGGGCGACGGGGCGCTGGACCCGGCATCTATGGCGAAAAGGTCGAACAACGCCTCTTCAAAGGTAGCGCGCATAATTACCTGACCGGCAAAGGCTACGATCACCTGTTTCAGTTCCGGGATCGCGGCGCTGCGGATATCCCGCCGCGGAGGCGGGCGCCATTGTTCGTTCGGAGGCCCCCCTGCTGGAAATGCCGATATCTCCGACTCCTGGCGGGCCTGTAGATAAATCGGCTCCACATAGAGAAAAGATCGCTCGATCGGTATCGCCAAAAGATTGCCCCGGATCACCTCGGAGCCCCGCTGCCCCCAGAGGGTGAGTTGGCTGGAAATATCCGGCTGCTGGTCTATGCGGGCCTCCAGCTGCATCGGACCAAAAATCAACCGGTCCTTCGGCAGCGTGTAGACCAGCAGATCGCCATAACTCTCCCCGTCGCAGCGGGCGGCCAGCCAGCCGATCATATTGTCCTTTCCGGCGGGGGTGAAGGGCACCATCAGCAAGAACTCTTCCCGCTGTTCTCCCGGCAATTTGATGATGATATAATAGGGCTCCATCATCTGCGCCTGGCCGCTGTAGATTTCGTTGGGAATCTCCCAGAGATCCTCCTGGTTGTAAAAGATCTGGACGTCCTGCATGTGGTAGCTGCGGTAGAGCATCGCCTGGTATTTGAACATATCCTTCGGGTAGCGGAGATGCGCCCTCAGATCCTCGGGCATCTCTTCCAGAGGTCGGAACAGGTCGGGAAAAATCTCGGCATACACCGCGACCAGCGGGTCTTTTAGGTCCATCCGATAAAAAGACGTGGTGCCGTTGTAGACGTCCACCACCACCTTTACCGAATTGCGGATATAGTTGATGCGAGTTCTCCCTCCCCGGGAGGAATAGGGATACATATCGCTAGTGGTATAGGCATCCAGAATCCAGTAGAATTTCCCCTCGGACACCACCAGGTACGGATCGGAATCG
Source organism: Candidatus Latescibacterota bacterium (assembly GCA_015660315.1). Lineage (GTDB taxonomy): Bacteria > Latescibacterota > UBA2968 > UBA8231 > UBA8231. The sequence continues at coordinate 1,693 of DQLG01000870.1, read as the reverse complement.
TATTGCAGAAATGGAGCGATCGCATTCACTCGTTCGCGAATCTGCCGCCGGAACATGATCCGGCTCCCGTCGACCAGATAATCGCTGAGGATGATGTTTAGATCGGAGAAGTGGATGGCAAAGGCCAGGCGGTCGAAAAGTCCTTCCATCGGCACCCCGCCGGTGCCTTGGTAGGTGGAGAATTTGTTTTCACCCCCCTTGGGATAATCGAATTCCCGGGTGCTGGTGTTGACCATTACATAGGCAAAGGTGCGCTCCCCGTAATAGATCTCCGGACGGTCAATCTCCAGGCCCGGTACGGATACCGGCGGGATATCTTTCACCATAAAGGCCGGCAGCCCCTCCGGGCTCACCTGATTCACCGGACTGAGCGCCACGCCGTAGCCGTGGGTGTACTGCAGTCGCTCGTTGACCCAGTTGCGCGCCTGGGGTGGCAGCCGGTTGGTGTCCATCTCGCGCGCCGAGAGCATCACCTGTCGGTATATCCCGTCTATGGTATAGCGGTCCACATCCACATCGGGGAAAACGTAATAGGGCCGAATCTCCTGGATCTGTTGGTACGTCTGGACCATTGGGCGCTCGTCCCATATCCTGACATTGCGGATGGTCAGTGGATTGGCCTCAATATCCGCCCGGGTGAGATCTTCCGCAGCCTCAAACGGCTGTTCCTCGATCCGGTCTAGCCCATATGCCTGGCGCGTGGCCTGGATATTGTATTGAATGTAGGGCGCTTCCCGCGCCAGTTCGCTCGGTTCGACCACCAGTTTCTGTACCAGTGCCGCAGGGACCGCCCCGATAATAATCGCTCCGCCCACCAGCATGCCACCACCTATCAGCAGCAACCGGGCGCCGCGCGAGCGGATATTTATAAAAAACAGCACGGCGGCACCTAGGAAAACGACCACCAGCAACCAATAAGCCCAGATCTCCACATTCACATCCACGTAGCTGGCCCCAAAGGCGACATTGCCTTGGGAATACAGCAGACCGTAGATCTTCAGCCGGTAAATCCAAGCTATGAGTAGCAGCAACAGCCCGCCCAGCGCCGAGAGGTGGGCCAGCGGTCGGGGCAATACCTCAATTTGCTTCTGCAAGCGAATGCCACCGCCTACCAAATAAATCAGGACCACAGCCAGCCCCGTTGCGATAAGCCCGCCCAGCAGAAAATTGGCCACGAACCGGTAAAACGGGAGCTGAAACACATAAAAGCCTACATCCCGAGCAAAGATCGGGTCTGCGACCCCAAAGGATTGACTGTGGATATAGCGCAACCACAGGGCCCACTGGGCGGACCCGATGTTGGCCATGAGCAAAATCAGTACAATCCCTGCCACTAGGTAGACGGGGGAGGATCGCAGCAATATCTCACTCGGAGGTCCCTCATCCTCCTGCGGAGGAAGGCGCAGGCGCAGCGTCTGCCGGGTAAAGCGTCTGGCCACCCACAGATTGACACCTACCAACAGGGCTGCTATGAGTCCGAAAAGAATTCCCGCAGTGAACTCGGCGCGGATCATGCGCCAGAACACGGCCTGGAATGCCAGGTTGTGGAACCAGAGCCAACTGGTATATAATGAGCTAAGAGTACTGGCACCCCAAACAGCGCCGATAATAAGGGCCAGAATCAGCAAATTTTTTGATCGGCGTTTCACAAAATCCTCCGGCGTAACAGGTAAATACTATCGGTTCACGGAAC
>DQLG01000335.1 GCA_015660315.1 Candidatus Latescibacterota bacterium | reverse complement strand
TCCTTCGACAGCATGAAGTTCGCCCTGATATTAGCCGTCTTCCTAGTCTACTTGGTAATGGCTTCGCAATTCGAGTCGCTCTTGCATCCGCTGGTCATTATGTTCACCATTCCGCTCGGGCTAATCGGCAGCGCCTTCGGCCTGTTGCTGACCGGCACGACGATCAGCGTGGTGGTACTGATTGGGCTGATCATGCTCGCCGGCATCGTCGTCAACAACGCCATCGTGCTCATTGATTACATTAACCACCTGCGCCGCGACGAGGGCATGAAAAAGATGGCGGCGGTGCTCAAAGCCGGCGAGTTGCGCTTCCGGCCCATCCTGATGACGACCTCGACTACCGTGCTCGGTCTGCTGCCAATGGCACTAGGCTTGGGCGAGGGCGCCGAGATCCGCGCGCCGATGGCGATCACCGTCATCGGATGCTTGTTAGTCTCCACTCTGCTGACCCTGGTGCTGATCCCCGTGGTCTATTCTTTAATGGACCGCGGCGAATAGGAGGCTGCCATGTCACTTTCGACCTTCTCGCTCAAGCGCCCCGTAACCACCGCGATGGTCTCCCTCTGCGCGCTCGTCGTCGGCGTCGTCGCACTCGACCGCCTGCCGATGGAACAGTACCCAAGCATTTCCTCCTCGGGAATTACTGCCAGGGTCCAGTACAATAATACTTCCCCGGAAGAAATCGAACGGCTGGTGACCATCCCCCTGGAGCAGACGCTGGGCACGCTGAACAATATCGACCGCATCAGCGCCAGTTCCGGCCGCAACTCGGGCGAGGTGCGCGTCGACTTCAAGGCCGGCACCGACATGGACCTGGCCAATATGGAAATGCGCGAGAAGGTCGACCAAGCACGCGCGCTATTACCTTCCAACGTCGACCGCGTCTCCCTACGCCGCTGGCAATCCGACCAGCGGCCCATCATCTACGCAAACCTCGCCTGGCACGGCGACGGCGACCGTCTACTCGACGTGATCCAGAAGGTCATCGAGCCGCGACTTTTGCGCCTCAACGGCGTGGCCAACGTGGTCATCGACGACCTCGAAGAAAAACAATTGATCGTCGAGTTGGACCAGCAGCGCCTGCAGACCCATAATATCTCGCTGCCCTCGCTGGGTTGGCAGTTAAACCAAAACAACACCAATATTTCGCTGGGTCGGGTTATGGACGGCGACCAGCGCTATATGGTCCGCGCCGTCGGCGAATTCAAACGGGCCGAGGACATCAGCTCTATGCCGTTGATGGGCGGTCAATTCCGTCTCAGCGATATTGGTGAGATCAACTACGGCTTCCCCGAAAAGAAACGCTACGAACGGCTCAACGGCGTCGACGCGCTGCAATTGGAGATCTTCAAGGCCTCGACGGCCAACGTCGTAGACGTCGGCGATGTAATCGTCGCAGAGTTGGCAAGTATCGAAGCCGATTACGCTGGCAAGCTCGATATCGCCATCGTCCGCAACCGCGCCGAATCCGTGCTCAAGGAAGCGAGCACCCTGCTCGACTCGGCACTGATGGGCGCGTTCCTGGCGATGATCATCATCTTCGTCTTCCTGCGCAATATCCGCTCGACCATCGTCATCGCCCTAGCCATACCGACCTCGGCACTGTGCGTCTTTATCGGCATGTATGTCGCCCGCGAGGCCTTCGATTCACCCATTACTCTCAACATGGTCTCGATGATGGGCATGATGCTGGCAGTGGGCATGCTGGTCGACCCGGCGGTGGTGGTATTGGAGAGCATCTTCCGCCGGCGCCAGGAAGAAGGCTTGCCCGCCGACGAGGCCGCAGCGGTCGGCAGCAGCGAAGTGGGGATGGCGGTCCTGGCCTCCGCGCTGACAACCATCTGCGTCTTCGTGCCCTTCTTCTTTCTTTCGGAGAGCCGTTCGGCGACGTGGATGAAGGACGCCGGGCTAACGATCTGTCTGGCCGTCGTCGTCTCAATGATCGTCTCGCTGTCGCTTATACCCCTGGCTTCTTCCCGGCTCTTCCGCGACGGGCTGGAGCGCTTCGACAACTGGCTCAAACTGCTCGTCGTCGCGACCGTCGCCGCAATCGCCTATATGCAAGTCGCCGACTTGGGCTGGCACGGCCTGGGGATCTGGTGGACGCGCTGGTCCGGGTTGATCCTCGCCTCGCTGGTCGAAATGCCCTGGTCCACCTGGACCGGTTTCGGCCTCAGCGGGCTGGTGATAGCAGTTTTCGCCTGGTATTGCTCCCGCCACGGATTGCGCTCCTCCTACGGCCGGCTGCTCAACTGGACGCTCGACCACCGCTGGGCCACACTGGTAGCGACCGTCGCGCTGACCGGCACTGGCTATTATCTCTACGACCAGATCGAACAACGCGGCACTCCCTGGACCCCGGAGCGCCGCGTCGATATGTCGGTGGTCATCGACCGCAGCTATAGCCTCGACGAGATCCGCGAACAATTCGACAAGATCGAGGATGTCCTGATGGCAAAAAAGGGCGAACTCGATATCGAATCGCTCACCACCGATTTCCGCCAGCGGCGCGGCAGTATCCGCGCCTACCTCGTCGACGCCGACGCGGGCAAGCTCTCGTCGATGGAAGCGGGTAATGCCATCAAGAAACTGCTACCGCAAAAGGTCGGCTTCACCTACAAGATGGGTCGCTCGCGCGGTTGGAGCGGCAACCAGCTCGGTGTCGAAGTGCAACTGCACGGCCGCAACCCGGAAGTCTTGGCGGTATTGATGGGGGAAGTCAAAGCCAATCTGGAGAAAATACCCGGCGTGCAGGACGTCGACAGCAGCCTGGAAGATGGCGAGGAGGAGATCCGCGTCGAGGTCAACCGCGCCCAGGCCCTCAACTACGGGCTCTCACCGCGCGAAGTCGCGCAAAGCATCTCCTCGGCGTTGGGCACCCGCCGCACCAGCGGCTTCAAAAGCGGCGACCGCGAAATAGACATTGTAATGCAGCTCAACGAAGGTGACCGCGCCACGCTCGAGCAGCTCAAGAACAGTAGTTACGAGGGCCGCGACGGCAATTCGATACAATTAGCGGCCCTGGCCGACTTCAACATCCGCCGCGGCCCCAGCGATCTCAAACGCGAGAACCGCGTGCTCAACGTCACCGTCTTCGCCAATACCGAAAACCGCGGCGCGGCGCGCAAAGTGATGGGCCCGATTAAAGCAATTATGGAAGGCATGCAACTGCCGCCCGGCTATAGCTGGGACCTCGGCCGGGCCGCGCGCTGGGAACAGCAGGACGCCAACGACAACAACTTTACGGCAATATTCGCGGTCTTATTAATCTACCTGATCATGGCTTCGCTCTTCGAATCGCTAATCCACCCCTTCACCATCATGCTGTCGATTCCCTTCTCGCTGATCGGCGTCGCATTGGGGCTCTACGCGCTCGACGTGCCCTTCGATAACAATGGCGCACTGGGCCTGCTGATCCTCTTCGGTGTCGTCGTCAACAACGGTATCGTACTCATCGCCCACATAAATCATCTGCGCGAGACGGGTCTATCCAGGCGTGAGGCGATCGTCACCGGCGGGCAACACCGCCTGCGGCCGATCCTGATGACCGCCTTCACCACGATCCTCAACCTGATGCCGATCGTGCTACCGATGATCTATGGAACCTCCGAGGGTTTCGCCCGGCGCTGGGGGCCGGTGGGCCTAGTCGTCGTCAGCGGTCTGGCCTCCTCTACCATCCTGACCCTGATGCTGGCTCCAACGCTCTATTCGCTATTGGACGATTTTTCGCTGTGGTGCAAACGGGTAATGCACGAGTCACACAAGACCGAACTCGCCCGTGAAATAGTGTTTTGGCGGACTTAGCAGTTTAGTCCTTATATTAAAACCCGCATATCATGGCTAAAAAAGAACGCAGGAAACAAGTGATAGAAGAGGCGGCCCGCCTCTTCTCCTCCAAGCGCTTCGACGAAGTGCTGATGGATGATATCGCCCAGCAGGCCGGTGTCGGCAAGGGAACGATCTATACCTACTTCGCCGACAAGGAAGAGCTGTATTTCGCGGTGGTATTCGAGGGTATTTCGCAGCTCAACGAAAAGCTCCAACAAAATGTCAACGGACAAGAAGATCCCGAAAAGAAACTGCGGCGGATGGTCCACCACATTGTCTCCTTCTTCAACCAGAACCGCTTCTTCTTTCGGCTGATGTCGATAGAGGACGGTAAGAGCGAGGGCGGCAAGGGCGAAAACCGCAAGCGCTGGCTCGAAGAGCGGCGAAGCCAACTCGAAGCCATCGAGGGTGTCCTGAACGACGGCGCTGACGAAGGCGTCTTCGCCGTCGGGAACGCGCGCCTCGAAGCCGCAATCCTACGCGATATGGTGCGCTCGGCGATGATCCACTCCGACGGCGATATAAGCGGCGATGAGATGACTGATACGATCATGCGGATCTTTCTGCGGGGAGTCCGCAAAGAAGGCTGAACGCCCTCACCGCAAGGCGCAGGCTATAATATCGCAG
>DQLG01000436.1 GCA_015660315.1 Candidatus Latescibacterota bacterium | reverse complement strand
GACGCTGGTCTGCGGGCAGGTTTTCTACGCGTATTGAAAGGGATTTTCGCGTCTCACAGAGCAAGAAGCAGCACAGGATTTAATCCTTCGATACCACCAAGCCCACGATGCCGGCGTCCTGAGCGCATGTCACACGAATTCGCATTTCCGGTGGTTCAGCAATGGTTCAGATGATCCGAAGGACTAGACTCCAGGGGCTTATTGTGCCCATGATTATATGATCAAGTCAACACTTCAACATATGATTCCGAGGTGCGTTTCCTTTCAACCAAAACCAATGGCGAGCTCGCCGCAGTCGTTACCAAAGAATCCGGGCGGTGGACCAAGGTGCGGCAAAATGTATTGGGTCTTGAAAGACGAGACCGTTAGATAAGACATAGAACTTAGTCGACCCCCACCCGCCGATCCGCCGCAACCTCTCCCACCCGCGTCTCTCGCCCATCGGGCCACACCACCCGCACCACCGCCCTTTGCGCCGCACCCAAACCAAAATGTGCCACCAGTTCGCCCTGCGACAAATATCCGCCCGCCATGCCGAACTCCCGCAACTGCACCCGCCCACCGGCCTCGACCCACACCTTCGCACCGACGCCCCGCACCGTGGGCAAAACCACCTGCAGCCAGTGCTTGTCCCCCTCGCCGTCATTGCGCAACAACACTGCACGGTCGCCATTATTGCTCACCGCCAAATCCAAGTCTCCGTCCAAGTCCCAATCGGCCAACGCACTACCGCGACTGACGCGGCGCTCGACAAAAGCCGATACATCGGAAAACGTGCCGCCGTCGTTGCGCCAAAGCTGATTGGCCTGAGCGTGTGTGATCACCCCGCTCAGCATTTCGATGTGGGCGAGAATATGGCCGTTGGCGGTGAATAAGTCCTCGTCACCATCGTGGTCGTAGTCAAAAAAATGCGCACCAAAACCCACCCGCCTGAGGCTGCCCTCCGCCAAACCGGTAGCATTCGTGCGATCGGTAAAGATGCCGTCACCCTCGTTGCGATAGAGCGTATTGGTCTCGTAGGCCAAATTGGTGACGAAAATATCAGGACGCTGGTCGCCGTCGTAATCGCCGAAGGTCACGCCCATGCCCGCCTCGGCCTTACCGCTCACATTATAGGCCGTCGCCGACGTCAAGCTTTGATCGGCGAAAATACCCTGGCCGTCGTTGCGGTAGAGGAAATTTGCAACGCCGTCATTCGCCACATAGAGATCGACATCCCCATCCGCGTCATAATCGGAGTTAGCCACCCCCAAACCCTTGCCGGCCTCATTGTACAAACCCGCCGCGCCCGTCACGTCTACATAACCCGCGCCATCATTGCGGTAGAGCACATCCGCTTGCCCCGGATAGGCGTCGGGTCCGCAATAGTCGCGCACTTGCGCCCCGCAAATTTTATTGTCGGATAGCTCGAAAGCAAGATAATTCACTGCGTAGAGATCGAGATCGCCGTCGAGGTCGTAATCAAAGAAGGCCGCACTCGTACTCCACGCCTCGTTAGCGACCCCCTGATCAACTAGGGTAAAACGCAACGCCCCGTCGTTGCGATAGAGCGCATTTGCGCCCCAATTACTCGCATAGAGGTCAAGATCGCCATCGGCGTCGTAATCGGCCACGGCGCACCCCATTCCATAACCTCCGTCCTCCGCGCCGGATGCCGCGACCAACGAGAAAGACCCGCCGTTATTGCGATAGAGCCGATTACCCTCGCCGATAGACTTCGGCAAGCTATGGCCGTCGACCAGATATAAGTCGGCCAGCCCGTCGCCGTCAAAATCGGCGCCACAGACACCCGCGCCCAAGGTCTCGGCAATATAATACTCGCCACTCGCGCCGTGGGTATGCACAAAATCGACGCCAGAATGCGCCGTGATATCAACAAAACGATGATGCATCGCTGGGGTCGGTGAAGCCGCTCCAGCCGCAGGCTCCTGCACGATCGAATCCTGACTTTTTCCGCTAGTATAGGAACGCGCCGGATTACTTAGAATCAGCTCAAGATCGCGCGGTGGATGCCCCTGTAACACCGCAAAGCGCGCCAGGGCGACGCGGCTTTTTTCGTGTTTGGAAATTTTCGCATAGACTTGACCCAAACCGTACCAGGCATCAGCGTGCTCGGCATCGCGCGCCAATAAACGCTCGAAGTGCCGTATCGCCTGTTCTTCGCGCCCTTGTTGCGAACGCAGTTGCCCGAGCCCGTAATGGGCTTCCGGGTTCTCCGGATTCAGCGCCAACGCGTCCTGCAAATATACTTCGGCATCAGCCCGACCCTGCATCAAATACAGCCGTCCCAACGCCGCATGTATGCGCGCATCTTCCGCATCCGCCACCAACGCCCGTGAATAAGCCTGCTCGGCCTGGCGATAATAGCCCAGACTCTCTTGCACTCGGCCCAAGTTGTAGTGTATGAAAGCCGCGCCCGGTGCCAGCTCCACGGCCTTCGTCAGATGCCTCAGAGCTTGTTGCTGGCGGCCCTGCAATACATAAAGGCACGCCAGATCATTGTGCAATACGGCATAATCCGCATCCAACGCCAATGCCCGACGATACAATCCCTCGGCCCGATCCGCCTCACCACCCACCGCCAACGCCGCGGCAACGATGCGATAACACTCGACGAAGTCCGGCCGCGTCGCCAGCGCATTTTGGCAAAGACCCGATGCCACGGCATACTCGCCGCGGGCGAAATACGCCCGCGCCTCGGCATATTCTGGCGGAGCCTCTTTAGCTGTGACAGACTCGGGCACGACCTCGGTGACGGTCTCGGCACGTTGCGCAGAAAACTCCGTCGTGGATGGATCATTCGCACAAGCGGCCAACAGATATAACAACACTAGATAATATTGCCTATACATCATCTATAAAATATAGCCTTGTCGACGCCTATCCGCTGTGTACGTCGGGCCAGTGCCTTCTGGGCGTCTTGTCGGCGGCCACCAGCCTCCGTACCTTAGACCGCGTCATGGCCATACTGATTCTGCTCACGCTCCTGTCCAGTATAACCTTTTCCGGTCTGATCCTCTTCGAGCGTTACCTCGTCCAGGGTTTCCTCGACAACTTCACCCTACTGCTGCTCGCCGGTGCCGGCTCCGTCGCGTTGTTCTGCATCGCCTCGATAGCGCTCTTGCCGACAGCTAGAGGTGAGCGAGTGCGCAAAATATGGCTCGGCCTGCTGGCCACCGGCCTGACATACGCAGCGGCCGACACACTCGCCGGCCTGGCGCTGATCCCGCCGCTTTCTCCCGCCCTAGTCGGCGACCAGATCGTGCACCACCGCCTATTACCCAACACACATTCAGCCCTCTACAGCCGCGATTTCAGCTATATACAACACGTCAACAATTTAGGCCTACGCGGTCGTGAGACCTTGCTGCAAAAGGCCCCGGGCACCCGGCGGATCGCCTTGCTCGGCGACTCCTTCATCATGGGCAAGGGCGTCGAAGACGAAAAAACCGCCGCCGCCGTGCTCGAACACGCGCTGCGCCAGGACGGCCATCTGGTCGAAGTGCTCAACGGCGGCGTCGACAGTTACGCGCCGATTCTTTCCCTATTGCAACTGCGCACGCTCTTCGCCGCATTAGACCTCGACCTGGTCGTCTTCAACCTCGATATGAGCGACCTCTTGCAGGAACAAGCCTATCGCGGCCGCGCCGCCTACGATAAAAACGGACGATTAATCGGCGTCGACGGACGCCTAGACGAGCTGGCGCTGACCCGCACACAACGCTGGCGCAACTGGATCAACGAGCATCTCTACTTCAGCCGCCTGCTCGTCTACTACATCCAGCATTGGGCACACCGGCACCAGGGCGTCAACGTCGCCAATGTCGTCGGCATAGCCAATCCTGCGATCCTCGCACACACACTCGCCTCCGACACCGACAGTCGCGACGAGCAGTGGCAACTGCTCTTTTCCAGCATCCTCGACATCCGTGCTTTCTGCGCCGAACGGGGCATCGACTTCATCCTGACGACCTATCCTTGGGGTCACCAAGTCAACCAACGCGAATGGACGCCCGGTCGGCTTGCCTTCGTGCCAGAGGGCGCCGTTATTTCGGACCGGAGTCCGCAACGCGTCCGCGACTTTGCCGCGAGCAATGATATCGAGTTTCTCGACCTCTTTCCTGCCTTCCGCGCCTACGATGGCGAGGCTCCGTTATACTACTCATTCGACATGCATTGGACACCCGCCGGACACCGCCTCTTGGCCCTCGAGTTGCAACAGCTTATCGCGGACCGACCCTGACACCACGCCCGGAGATATAAACATGGATTGGGACCTAACAAGTTATTTCCCCGCCTTTAACGGCCCGGACATGCAGCAGTTCAAAAAAAAGTTGCAAAGCGATCTTTCCGACCTGCGCCAACAGGCCGCTGACCTCACGCCGCTCGACACAAACAACGCCGACGCCTGGCAAGCCATCTTCCTCGCGTGCGAAGGCCTGGCCGACCGGCTCTCGCACCTCGGCTCCTATCTCGGGTGTCTTTCCTCCGCCGATGCCCGCAACGAGGATTATGCTCGCGAAGAAGCGGCCTTCGCGCTCTTCGAGGCTGAGAGCGAAAAACTCGATGTCGAACTGCTGCGCGCGCTCAAAGACACGTCGGACGAAATTTTCACGGCCTTCACGCAACGCCCCAAGCTCGCCGATTGCGAACACTTTCTGCGCCGCCAGCGCGAAGACGCGCAACGAACTATGAATCCCGAGCAGGAGATGCTCTCCGCCGATCTCGGGGTCAACGGACTGCACGCCTGGGGCCGCCTCTACGATTCGATCTCCGGCAAGCTCGAATTCGACATGCAATACCCCGACGGCCGTAGCGAACGCCGACCGATCTCACAGCGTCGCGCCTTGATGGAAGATTCCGACCGCGGGGTCCGCAAAGCCGCCTTTGACGGCGGCAACCGCGCCTGGGCGGGGATGGAGGACGTCGCTGGTGCCGCGCTCAACGCGATCTCGGGCACCCGACTGACCCTCAACAAACACCGCGGCGTCGAGCACTTCCTCGATGTCGCCCTCTTCCAGGCATCGATTTCGCGCAAAACCATCGACGCGATGTTCGCCGCCATCAATGAGCAAATCGAGTTGCCCCGGCGTATTCTCACACTCAAGGCGCACCTGCTCGGCACCGAGGGCATCGCCTGGTACGACCTCGGCGCACCCTTGCCCCTAGCCGACCAGGATCCGCTCTGCTGGACCGAAGGCAAAGACCTAGTCGCGCGATCTTTTTCCGCCGCCTACCCGCTGCTGGGCGAATTTCTCAACCAGACCTACGAACGCGAATGGATCGACTACGCCCCGCGCACCGGCAAACGCCCCGGTGCCTTTTGCACCGGCTCGCTGCTCAGCCGCGAATCCCGTGTCTATATGACCTATAACAACACACTCGGCGACGTACGCACCCTCGCGCACGAAATCGGCCACGCCTTCCACAGCTATATCATGCGCGACGTGCGCACCTACGCACACTTCTACCCGATGACCCTGGCCGAATCGGCCTCTACTTTCGCCGAGATGATCCTCACCGAAGGCATCCTCGCCGACCCCTCTTTCAGCCCGGCGCAAAAAGCCAGCGCCCTCGACCAGGAAGTCGGCCACGGCGCGATCTTCTTGATGGATATACCCGTGCGCTATCAATTTGAAAAGAAGCTCTACGAAGAGCGCGCCGACGGCGAAGTCGGCGTCAGCCGCCTTAAGCAGCTAATGGTCGAGACCCAGCGCGAAGTATTCGGCGACACGCTTGAAGTCGGTGGCGAAGACCCCTACTTCTGGGCTTCGAAACTACACTTCTACATCTCCGGCACGACCTTCTACAACTTTCCCTACACCTTCGGCTTCCTGCTCAGCCGCGGCTTATTTTCCATGTTCAAACAAGAGGGCGCCGACTTTCTGCCGCGCTACGAGGAATTCCTGCGCCTCACCGGCAGCGACACCGCCGAAGGTGTGGCCAAACGCACCTTGGGCCGCGACCTCGAAGACACCGCCTTCTGGACCGAGGCGATTCAAACATTAGAACAACCACTGGCTGCGTTGGAGAAGATTCTACCGGAGGTACTACCCGATAATGCGTAATCTTTTAGAATGGTGAGACGGTCGGGTTAAGGAGAAACTCCTAGCAACTTTGCAGCTCTCGATTTCACCGGATAGTGAAATCGGAGACTGCCTCGGAGCCTCACAGGATATAAGGCGAGAATGAGCGAGGGGGATTATCCGAATCCTACCCGTCCACCGGCCTGCCAGCCACCCAAAGGAGCCTACTCATGCACCGCCTTCTCTTCCTCCCACTCTTCGCCCTCCTAATCACTACAGCCTACGCCGAAGACAACCCGCCCGCCGAAGGCTTCAACACCGCCGACTCCGACACCAAAGCCATCGCCATCGCCGACGAGGTCATGAGCACAATGGGTGGCCGCAAAAACTGGGACGACACCCGCTATATCACCTGGCGTTTTTTTGGCTTCCGCCTGCACGTCTGGGATAAATGGACCGGCGACCTGCGCTTCGAGCAAGGCGAGATGACCGTGCTGATGAATATCCACAACAAAGAGGGCCGCGTCTTTGTCGCCGGCGAGGCCGTCAGCGACCCCGACACCGTCGCCGCCAAGCTCGAACACGGCTACCGCGCCTGGATCAATGACTCCTACTGGCTGGTCATGCCCTACAAGCTCAAAGACAGCGGCGTTACTCTTAGCTACCGCGGTGTCGAAGCAACTGAGGACGGACGCGCCGCCGACGCCCTCGAACTTACCTTTGCAGGCGTTGGCATCACCCCGCAAAATAAATACGCGGTCTGGGTCGACCAGGAGTCGCACCTAGTCACACAATGGGGTTTCTACCCCGACGCCTCTGACCCCGAGCCGCGTTTTATCGGCCCCTGGAGCAATTGGCAGCGCCACGGCGCGATTCTGCTTTCTGACGGCCGCGGCGACAAGCAACACACCGATGTCGCGGTCTTCGACGAATTGCCGCGTTCCGTATTTGAGGAGCCCGCAGCAACTAAATTTTCTTTGCCCGCCGATTAAAGTCCGCCCGATCCGTGCCGATAAAGTGAATAGAGGCTTTCCGATTTACACCGCTTCTAAAACAATCGGCACGGATTATGCAAATAAACCAACACCCACATCACGCCCAAGCCGTCTTCTCGACCGTCTCCTCAGCACCATTTGCTGCGACTAAGCAGCAAGATGAGTCGGCTGCAGCTTCGACACGTACAGAAGAAGAACGCGACACCGTCGAACTGACCCGGCCCAATGTCCAGGCCATCGCGCAACTACTCAACAGCGACCGCAGCCTGCAATTGCCACCGCTGCCCGCCGCATCGTCCCCATCCGCGCAAAACGCGAATTCAGCAACAAACCCGGACGCAGAGCCGGCGCCCCCAAGTGCGCCCATCTTAGGCGATACACAGGTAGAGCCGAATATTCCGGGTGGCACCGAAGCGATAGCCGCCCCAGCGACACCATCTGCAACAAGCTCAACAGCCGCAACTCCGGCCAGCGCACAAGCAACAGGTTCAGCAGGTAAAGGCGAAGAAAAAGAAGAAGGCACCGGCGCCCTGTCCGGGGCCACGGAAGACCTAAGCGATGAAGACCAGCGCCAGGTACAAGAGCTCAAGGCCCGCGACCGCGAAGTCCGTGCCCACGAACAGGCGCATTTGGCCGCCGCCGGCGCCCACTCCAAAGGCGGCCCCTCCTACGAATACCAGCGCGGCCCCGACAACCGGCAATACGCCGTCGGCGGCGAGGTGCAAATCGACACATCGGAAGTATCCGGCGACCCAGAGGCGACGATTCGCAAGGCCCAGACCATCCGCCGCGCGGCTACAGCCCCCGCCGAGCCCTCGTCG
>DQLG01000561.1 GCA_015660315.1 Candidatus Latescibacterota bacterium | reverse complement strand
GAAGCCAATCGTTGCTGTATAGATCGGGAAGTGGTTGCCACAGCAGGATAAAACCCTCTTATAGAAAAACATGAGCCCTTCAGTCTTTAGCTATCTGCTGAAAAGCGATAAGAAAGAGCGGTTGAGGGCGGGTAAAATATTCCAGGGCCCTTTCAGTTTTTTCTCTTTTTTGATCCCCTGCAAATAATAGGCTTATATTTTTCCGCTGAGTTGGACTGAATTAAAGAATCTTAAGTAGTTGTTTTTTAATAATATGCAATAATTAAAATCCCCTCATAATACTCTTTGGCACAACACTTGCTCAAAGGACAGTAGAATAAACTTCGGATCAACAAAGCATGCCGATTCGAAGTATCAGGGTCTAGCTAGGGAAGGCCCAGACAGTCCGGCGACCAAGGAGGTTCATTATGCCGATACGCCTCGGAAACAATATTCCAGCGCTTAATGCGCGGCGTTTTTTAAATCAGAATAGCTCCGACTTCACCAAGCGCGTCGAACGACTCTCGTCTGGTTTACGGATCAATAGAGGTGCCGATGATCCTGCAGGTCTCTCGGTCTCTGAGGGGATGCGATCAGAAATTCTAGGTATGAAGCAGGGCGTTAACAATGCCACGCAGGGAATTAGTCTGATCCAGTTGGCAGAAGGCTCTCTCAACGAGGTCAGCAGTATGCTGCGCCGCATGAGGGAAGTGGCCGTGCAGTCAGCCAACTCGACGATCAATGACTCGAACCGCGAAGGTCTTTCGTCTGAGTTTAACCAGCTCAGCGCCGAAATTGACCGCATTGCGCTTTCTACTACTTATAATGACCAGGTCTTGTTGACGGGTTTTGGCAATAGCGTTTCGCAGACCAAGACAATTTCTACTGCACTTGATGGATATGCCGGTGTTAGCGAGGTGGGCATTTCGGGTGCTGTTCCGGGGACTTATACCTTTACCGATACCAGCGCCGACGATAATCAGATCACGTTGGAGGTGCTTCTCTCCGACGGCACCGAGCTCAAACAGTCGATTGACGTGGGGGCGACCCTCGACCGCGACGGAACCAGTAATCTGGTGGCCACCGGTACTACCTTTGTTGCCAACTTCGATCGTATGGGCGTCCAGGTTACGCTAGTCGGTCCCACGGTTGATACGGAGAGTACTACATTAAAAAGTACTGTTGCCGATGCCGGGACAGGTGGTTATTTGGAGATTGGAAACGAAACTGTGAATATTCCAGCTAACGAGACCCTGGCCAATATTGCGACTAGCTTGAATGCGACCCTATCTGCGCAGGACCCCGCAGGTTCAGCTACTTACGATGCTAGGCTCAACGAGATACAAATTGATTCAGGGGGCAATAGGATTTTGGAGGTTCCTTCTGGTGTCTTGGGGCTTACAGCTGCCAACAGCTATATCGATGGGCGCCTTGATGGTAAGCAGATCGTCGTGAGCGAAGCTGAGGGTGGTGTGTTGCAGGTGGGGCCGAATAATGAAGCTAGCAACCGCATCGCGCTCAATATTGGCGATATGCGTTCCAGCGGCAACGAATTGAACTTGACGGGTTTGTCGGTGGCGAACCTCGAAAGTGCGAGAAACGTTATTTCGCGTGTCGATGCTGCAATCCTTGTTGTAACCCGACAGCGCGGTAATTTGGGTGCTGTGCAGAACCGATTGCAGTTTACTACCGCTAACCTCGAAAATGCCATTGAGAACTTGACGGCGGCAGAATCGGCGATTCGCGATGCCGATGTGGCTGAGGAAATCTCGCATTTTACTCGCGCACAGATACTAACTCAAGCATCAACTGCGATGATCGCACAGGCTAATTCTTTGCCACAGAGCGCTTTGCAGCTCTTGCAGTAAAAAAGTATAAAAAACTAAAGATCCATGAAATCAGGTCGATAAATAAAGTATTACTGAGTCATATCAAGTAATATCAAATTGAATGACGCTACAAAGATGGTAGAACGGATTCTACCAAGGGAACCCCACCAGACAAGGAGGTTTTGGTTATGGCCCTAAGAATTAATTCAAATATACCTGCTATGCGCACTGCTAATACGATGAGTGCGAATAATAAAGATTTAGGGACGCGGCTTGAACGACTTTCATCTGGGATGCGGATCAATAAGGCTGCAGACGATGCGGCTGGACTCTCCATCTCAGAGGGATTTCGCGCGAAAATCACAGGATTGACAATGGGAGTGCGCAACGCCGAAATGGGATCGAATTTAGTACAGGTCGCCGAAGGGTCTCTCAATGAGGTTAGTGCGATGTTGATCCGCATGCGCGAATTGGCCGTGCAGTCGTCTTCGAGCACGGTTAATGACCGAAACCGAGAGTCGATTGAGTCGGAAATCAATCAACTCAAGCAGGAAATTGATCGCCTTGCGCAATCGACGGTCTATAATGGCCAAACCTTGCTGACCGGCTTTGGCAATACCGTAGATACTACTTTGTCGTCGGCCTTGACGGATGTTGCGCAGACCGGCGTGAAAGATATTTCTATATCTGGTGCCCCTGCAGGCACTTATACTATGGCTGATAACGCTGATGGAACCATCTCTATCGGCAATGGCGTCGTTTCTCAGACCATTAATTTCAATACGGTGCTCGATGGCAATCAAGTGGCCACCGGGACGACTTCGGTCCTCAATTTTGACCGTTTGGGGATTAATGTCACCATCGCCGGTAGCGAAGTTGCTGATGTGGTGGGTGACTATACCGCCGGTGATTTGGATGGCAAGACGATTGTCGTCACTGAGGCGGCTGGCGGGTCTTTTCAAGTTGGGGCTGACGATGTGGCTGAAGATCGCATCGAGGTGAACATTGCCGATATGAGGGCGAGTGGT
This sequence comes from Candidatus Latescibacterota bacterium, assembly GCA_015660315.1. Lineage (GTDB taxonomy): Bacteria > Latescibacterota > UBA2968 > UBA8231 > UBA8231. The sequence goes on along the minus strand of DQLG01000561.1, from coordinate 7,588 downwards.
GCTTTTCTCAACCTGAATGCGGTATCGCTTGGGACCCAGGCTTCTTCTCGGTCGTCGATTGCCCGGATCGATCAGGCAATTGATAATACTGCGCAGGCCCGTGGGAATCTCGGATCGATAATGAATCGTCTACAACACACGATTAGTTTCACCGATAACTCTATAGAAAACAACACTAACTCCGAATCGGCATTACGAGACACCGATATGGCGGCGGAGGTAGCTCGCTTTACTCGCAGTCAGGTATTGAGTCAGGCTGCCAACGCCATGCTCGCCCAGGCAAATACGACACCACAACAGGCTTTGGGGCTTCTTGGTCAGTAGGCGAAAATGAGTCGGGAGTAAAGATCCCGCTATAGCGGACGATATATATAGAAGAAGAAAAAAAGAGGACCATATAGTTGAGGCCACCGGGGGGTGGTCTTAGCTGTGTAAGAAAATGTTAAAGGTCGCTATTCATAGTGCCGATAGAATTATTAAGAAACTTTGTTGCCTTGATTGTATTGGTCTTTAAGAAGGAGGTCGATAGGCGCTATTTGCTTTAAGGTTTTAGCATCATTTGATCGATCGGGTATTAAGCTCCGTTGGGGAACGGAGCCAATAATTGGGCATGGATGCCTTTATTAGCAAGACAAACAAGGAGGTTCGACTAATATGCCACTTCGAGTTAATAGTAATATAGCTGCCATCAATTCACGACGGCACTTAAATGCAAATAACCGCATTCTGGGGATCAAGCTTGAACGTTTGGCTTCCGGTCTGAGGGTTAATCGAGCATCTGACGATGCTGCCGGTCTCGCAGTGCGAGAGGGGTTTCGGGCTGAGATCAGTGGCTTGAAGGTGAATGTATCGAATGCTGAGCAGGCGACCAATTTGATTCAAGTCGCCGAAGGTTCGCTCAACGAGGTCAACGCAATATTGATTCGGATGCGTGAGTTGTCGGTTCAGTCTTCGTCAAGCACGATCACCGACGAGAACCGCGAGGCGACTCAGGCTGAGTTTACTCAGCTTTCCACTGAAATCGACCGGATTGCTCAGGCTACTAGCTACAACCAGCAGACGCTTCTTACCGGGTTCGGAAATCAGGTTGATGGAGCCTCGACGGCGGTGACGGCCAGCAATACTTCTGGTGTGACTAGTATTAAGATCTCGGGTGCTGCCGCTGGGACCTATACGTTTGTCGATGCTGGAAACGATGGCGAAGTCACGCTGGGCAATGGCACAGTAACGCAGACGATCCGCCTCGCCACCATGCTCGACGGCAGTGATGTCGCGACGGGCACGCAAGTCGTTGCCAATTTTGACCGTGTTGGCGCGCAGGTGACGCTGGCCGGAGCCAGTGTCTCGAATGCCACTGGCGCCTATACCGATGGTGATTTGGATGGCCAGACGATCATCATCGCCGAAGGCACCGGAGGTTCGTTCCAAGTGGGGCCGACCGATAGGGCCTACAACCGCATCGAAGTCAATGTTAGCGATATGCGGGCGTCGGGTGATACTCTCAATTTGCAGACGGCCTCGGTGGCTACGATCTCGTCTGCGCGGAGTACGATCACGGCCATCGACCAGGCAATCACTCGGGTGTCTCAGGAACGCGGTGACTTGGGTGCTTTCCAGAACAGGTTGGGATTCGCAATTGCCTACACAGAGAACGAGATCGAGAATCTCCAGGCATCGGAGGCCTCGATCAGCGATGCCGATATCGCATCAGAAGTGACGGACTTTACTCGAGCGCAGATCTTGAGTCAGGCCGCCACGGCGATGTTGGCCCAGGCGAATGTCATGCCGCAGAACGCTTTGGCGCTGCTGCAGTAGGGCGAATAAGACTAAATGAGGGCCGTTCCCCGGAGGGCCGAATAGAGGCACTCCGGGGAGCTAAATATGCAAGAGGAATACAGAACTTAAACGCTGCTAATAAGTAGGACATCTCTCTAAGAGAGGGGTGAAAAGATTATGAATAATATTAGTTCCCAGAACACCCAACGCACACAAGCCTCGGAGAGCGTATCGCTCTCGGAGCGGTCCCCCGAGGCAACTGCTTTGTCTGATAAACAGAGCGCGGCCCCTGCACCGGCATCGGCTCCGATAGCGCAGCGCGAGGTTGGGGTGGCCAAAACAGAGGCGCTGGTCAAGGAATTAAACAGCGCCCTTGAAAAGGTTGATGGCGATTATTCCGTGTCTGTGGATAATGCTACCGGAATGGTCGTGGTGAGGATTACGGATGTCGATACTGGGGAAATAGTTAAGCAAGTTCCCCCACAACAGATGTTAGATATCAGTATGAGCGTGGAGAAAATAATTGGTCTATTAGTAAATGACCAAGGCTGAAGTGCCCGTGCCCCGGGTGGCTTCAACCTTGCTGTACATGTAGGAATGAGGCGCGGAATCAACGCCGCGGAATAGGTTAGCATAGTATGTCCCAAGGAATTTCATTTGCTGGTCTGGGATCCGGTCTCGATACGGATTCGATTATAAAGCAGTTAATCGCTATTGAGCGCCGTCCCGTTACTCTTATTCAGCGTCGTCAAGTCGAATTGGAGCAGGAGAAAGCGGCCATCGGGTCGATTAATTCTAGCTTGCTCTCGCTCAAGGATTCGGTGGCGAAACTGGAGAGTGACGATCTTTTTTCGATCGTCAATGCGGATTCGGACGATAGCGGCCGAGTTTCCGTCAGTGCCAGCAATGAAGCGGCTGCCGGAACATTTAGTGTCGAAGTTGTCGAATTGGCTCAGTCGCGGCGCTTGTCTTCGCGCTCGTTCGGCAGTATTTCCGACTCGCTCGGGCTCAGTGGCGACTTCACCATCAACGGGAAGGGCGTCGAACTAGCGGCTGACGATAGTCTGCTAGATATCCGGGATAAGATCAACGCCGCTGACCCGGGAGTCTCGGCGCAGATTCTCACCGTGGCCTCGGGCGACACCAGGATGATCCTGACCGCCGACGAGGTCGGCGCAGACGGTTTCTCGATCCAGGATGCCAGTTCCACCAATGTCCTCCAAGGCCTGGGTTTTACCTCTTCCAGCACCGGTATAAAGAACGCATTCGCCAGTGGCGGTCGCTCCGGCCAGTTTCTCGCCTCCGACCAGGCGGTGGGGACTTTGCTTGGTTTGAACTCCTCGCCTTCAGGTACGATCACGGTCGGCGACGAAGAGGTCGTGATCGACTTGGCTACCGACACCCTCGAAGGTATCCGCGATAAAATAAACGCGGTGGCGCCCACGGGTGTTACGGCCACGGTTAGTTCGAGTCTGGAGGAGGGGATAACGCGCCATAGGCTTGAAGTGGAGGGGACGACGAACCTGATTGATGATGGCGGCGTGCTTGAGAATTTGGGTGTGTTGGCCAGTGATGGGTCGCTAGCCGAAGAGATCGTTACTGGAGCCGAGAGTGACGTGTTTGTCAGCACCAGCACCGCCATTGGCTCTTTACTCGGGTTGGCTAATGCTCCGAGTGCTACTATACAGGTCGGTGGGGTTGATGTCGACATCGACTTGGCAACCGATTCGCTCACCAATATCCAGACCAAGATAAACGACGCGGCGCCGCCCGGAGTCGTCGCGACGATCACCTCCTCGAGTGACGACGATGGCAACACTGAGTTTAGTTTGCGTATCGACGGGACTGGATCTTTCACCGACAGTGGCAATGTGTTGGAGAGCATTGGTATTCTGGTCGGGTCCAACAACGCTTTCGAGAGCGTCGCGCAGGTCCTTACCGCCAATACGGCACTGCAAGAAAACGGCACGCTGGTCCATGCCACCAACGACGGGGCTAAAACCGACGAACTCGCCAGCGGGTCGGATGTGGTGGGTGGCCTGATTACTTCGACGGCTTCCGGCACGGTTGCGATCGGGGATAAGACGGTCGCCATCGACTTGGCGAACGATTCGCTCAACGATATCCGCGATGCGATCAATGCAGCGGCGCCGACCGGCGTAACCGCGACCGTCAATGCGACCGGTCCTTCGACCTTCGAGTTGGAGATCAGCGGTACGACTAGTTTTACCGACGATGGAAATGTGTTGCAGGACCTCGGTGTCGTCACCGCGGCGACAACACTTGATACTGATACGCGTCTCTCCGATATCTTGGGGGCCGGCGTTCAGGTCGGCGATACGATTAGTATCAATGGTGTCAATAATGCGGGTGACCAAGTTGCCGGCACCTTTTCCATTGCCAGCGGCAATGTCAAGGTCCAGAGTTTACTTACCTCCATCGAGCAAACCTTTGGTGGTGATGTCGAAGCTTCGATCGATGCCCAAGGGCGGATCAACGTCAAAGACCTGCAGGGTGGAGCCAGCCAACTCGCGCTGACGCTCACTAGTAATAACGAAGGTGGCGGCAGCCTTGATTTTGGTACGCAATCTTTGACCACTTCGGGGGTCGATGCTCGCTCGGCGGAGTTGCAGGCGGGGCAGAATTCGTTTTTTCAGATCAATGGGATCACGCTGAGTCGTTCTACTAATTCTGTGACTGACGCGGTTCAGGGAGTAACCTTGAATCTGCTTGAGGCAGAAGAGGGGCAGCTTGTTAATATAAGTATCGACAAAGACGATACTTCGGCTTTGCGCGGCGATATTCAGAGTTTTGTCGACGAGTTCAACTCGGTCATGGATTTGATCGATGAAGCTTCGGCTTTCGACCAAGACACCCAGCAGGGCGGACCGCTGACCGGTGACTCGACCCTAATTTCGGTGCAGGCGGAATTGCGATCGGTCGTTTCCAAGCAGATCGGCGGCTTATCCGAGGGCTTTGACGCGTTGGTGCTGGTCGGCGTCAGTTTTAACCGCAGCGGCCGTCTGGAAATCGACGAGGAGCGGTTGACGACGGCGTTGGACAAAAACCTTGAGGAGGTGCGCAAGCTCTTTGTCGCCCAGGGTAATACTTCCGAGGAGGGTATCGAATTCGTTTCGACCAATTCGCGGACCCGCGACGGCAATTATGCGGTTGAGGTCATTCAGGCCGCGACTAAGGCGAATGTCTTGGGGACGGTGGAATTCACTGGCAGCCTGTCGACGGATCAAACACTGACACTTATCGACAATGTCACCGGCAAACCCGCGGTGATTAGCTTGGCCGCCGGATCGAATTTGGACGATGTCATCTCCTCAATCAATACGCAATTGGCCAGCGATGTTGCCGAGGTGCGCCGGGGGTTGACCGCCAATACCACCAACGGGACCCAGGCCATCGACGCCGACACGGCTTTTGCCGATATTTTTGGTGCCGGCGTGCAAAACGGTGATACGATCCGCATCAACACTACGGACCACGAAGGCAATAGTAGCAGTACAGCTTTTACGATTGGCGATACGGCGACCGATACGGTCGGGGATCTGCTAACCCAGATCCGCAGCACACTGAATGGTCAAGTTAGCGTCAATGTCGATGCGGAGGGGCGGATCAGCGTCACCGACAACCAGGTGGGCAACAGCGATATGACCGTCACCTTGATCGAGGAGAACGAAGGCGGCGGCAGCCTGAATTTCGGCAGCATCGAAGCCGAGACGGAGGGGCGGTTTTCGCTCGATATCACCGCAGCCAATACTGATGGCAAGCTCGAACTCGGGCACAATGGCTTTGGCAGCCGTAATGGCTTCAGCATGGAAGAGGATTCCGCGGAACTCGGGCTGGTGGCCGGATCGTTCGACGGCAAAAACGTCGAAGGTACGATCAATGGGGAAGCCGCCGATGGTTTTGGTCGGATCCTCACCGGCTCGCTCGACGCCGAAAATGTCGCCGGGCTTTCTCTGCGGGTCAACCTGGTCGAAAATGAGGTCGCGGCCGAGGGGCAAGATGCGGGCAGCGTGGATCTGATCTTTGGTGTCGCCCGGCGGCTTAGCGATTCCCTTGGTTCGATTACGGACAAATTCGAAGGCACGTTGACTAATCGCGGAAAAGCAATCGACGATACGATCGAGGATTTGGGCGATCGGGTGGTGGACATGGAAAGACGCATTGAACAGAAACGATTGAATCTAGTGGGTCGATTTGCTTCCTTAGAGGGCACAATCGCGAATTTGCAATCTCAGGGCAATTTTCTCAGTGGTCAGCTTGCGGGCTTATCCAGATAAGTATGAAAGAGGGAACTGAGGGTTTATGAATCGAGGCGGCTACAAACAGCACAACCAATACAATCAGGTCCAGATCAAGACGGCCAATAAGGGCAAGTTGATCGTCATGCTCTATCAAGGCGCGATTCGCTTTATGAATCGAGCGTTGCTGCTATTGGAGAAGAAGGATATGGAAGGCAAGGGGAATGCCTTGATTCGTGCGCAAGATATCATTCTCGAATTACTTTATTCCCTCGATCAGGATTTGCTGGATCAAGGCGATGAACTTGCACTGAACTTGCAGCGTCTATACCTCTATTCCTATCGGAGATTGGTCCACGCCAATGTTCATATGGATACGGAGGCGGTCGAAGAGGTTATTAAGCTGATGCAGAATCTTTTGCAGGCCTGGGAGCAGGTTGTACTCAACGATGGTTCAGGTGGTGCGGATCTCGCGCCCTCGCCCAGTGTGGCATTGACAGGATAGGTTTATGGCCGACACTTGCGAAATACTCGATTTGCTCGATCTGCAATGCGGTGATTACCGTGCTATGTACGCTATCGGCATAGAACAGCGGGATTGTGTCGAACGCGAGGATTTGGTGGGGCTTGAAACATCCTTTGCCCGAATGCAGGAGCTGAGGGATCGAGTGAGGCTGCGTCAGCAGCACATGCCCGACCCACGCAATGGGGGGCCGGAGGTAGGGGCGCGAGTCGATACTATGCGCAACCTACTCTACGAACTTGAAGGGCTTCGGCACGATACACAGGAGATGGCGCAGAAGTTGCTAGTTGCGACACGCGGGGAAATGCGCCAAATGGGGAAGGGGCGGCAGGCCTTTCGCGGTTATAAATCTGCGAGCCCAGGCAAGTCTCGGCTCTATGACGGGACGCGTTGAGTTTGTAATCAAATCCACTTTTGTCTATATTGGGGGCGAGTCAACTTTATATTTTATATATAATTTGAGATTTTGCTAAAGTTTTTGTTTACAAGGCCGATAATACCAATAAGAGCCGGGTTTAACCATCAGACAAGTAGGTAGCTTATGATGCGCGGAATAGATCCATTATCGCATCAGCCCAAAGTCTCACAGACCAAGCAGCAAAACGCTGCCGCCCGCCCTAAAAAAGAGGGCGCACAGGCCAGTGATACGGTCGAGATTTCGCAGGGCGCACAGAGTGTTGCCGAGTTGACGGAGTTGGCTGAATCTACGCCTGCCCAGTCAAAAGCCAACCTAGACGCAGTTCGCGAGAAGGTTCAGTCGGGGTTTTACAATACCCCGGAGGCGCTCGAAAACGTGGCGAATACCATGATCGAGTCCGATATCCTTCAAGATGTCGTCTCGAAAATTGTACAGTTTCAGACCGCCAAAGAACAGCTCAGCGAGGTTCCTGATGTGAGAGCTGAGGAGGTCGAGCGGACGAGGCAATTGGTAGGCAGCGGTTTTTATAACCAGCGCGAGGCCCTTGAGGGGGCGGCTGATGGCATGATAGACGAGATCGTCTGATTTAATTTTTAGTAAGCCGAATAAAAG
>DQLG01000247.1 GCA_015660315.1 Candidatus Latescibacterota bacterium | reverse complement strand
TTGATGTCGAATTCGGCGTAGGCATCAAAACCCATCAACTGCAACACTTCCATCGTAACGCCGAAGATCATATTGGCCGAAGGTAAGCCGTAATCGAAGACGACGCGCTGCTGATTCGAATTGTCCGTAACATTGCCCGCGGCGCTTCGTACATCAAAGAGCACGGCACCCGATTGGCTCAAGTCCTCACCGGTAAGCGGTGTGCTGGGCAGACTACCGCGCCCGGTCTGGCGATCCGACCAGATTTGGATTTTGTAATCGTTGGCCACGACCAGGTCGAACTTGATATCGACAATTTCGGTCGGCCTCGGCCCAATATACGCCAAGTCGGTAAAGTCGTAGTTAATGACTATTTTTTCTTCACCGTCAGCCGCTAGGAATCCCTCTTGTGAGAAACCGCCAGTGATCACCGGCCATTTGGTCGGATCAGAGACCACCTGCCGCAACCTGAATTCCGTGCGTTTCTTGGTATTAAAATCCTCGGCCGTGATGATGATGTCATGGGCAAATAGCGCCGCGCCGCCCCGCCCATCTTCTGGGGAATCATCGCTTAGTACCACCGCAATGGCTGTAACCGGATCGCTGCCCTGCTCAGCCCCCAAGGTCCCGACAAAGGGATTGCGCTCAAACGCCTCCCCCAGAGTTTGCGAATTATGAGCGTTGACCATCGTCGCGCCAATCTTGACAAAATCCCCAACCTGTGCCGTCACCCGGCCCCCCATCATATTGGTGGCATTGGTCGCGGTGCTAGGTTGGCGCTCGGGGGTGGTGCCGAGGATTGCCGCGCTGGCCCTAGAAAACAACATCGTAGCCTCGTATTTGTCCGAGGCAAAGTCCATCTGTATGCCGTTAAAACGAGGTTTCGAAAAGGTCAGCGGGGTCAGTGAGGTACGGATGCGTTCGCCGATGGTTATGGCCAGATAATATTGATCGCGCGAGTCGGAAGAAACGGTGACGGCGTTGAACCACGAATTAAACCTGGGGTCTTTATAAATTGACGAGCCGAATTGCCCTGGTTGCGCCTGGTTCCAATCGAAGATCAACCAACCCCAGGTCTGGTAATTGCCGTACATATCGTAGAACGGCCCCCCCTGGCGATTGGTATCGACATAGCGCTGATACTGGTCCCTGGCGTAATTGGAATACTCCCACTGCCTGAACCCGTAATCAGTATACAACTCCTGCGGCACGTACCACTTTTTGAGCGCCGGATCGAGCGCGTCAAACAAGACGCCCGGCCCCCTGGGCTCAAAAGTGAGTTGCGCGCCGCGCTGCGTCCCTAAACGCCGATCCTGAGCGTCAGCCCCGGTCGCCTGAACTATCGCAGCAAGTGCAAAGAGGACGAACCACGCGGGTATCCCCCGAAATCTGCACATCCAATCCCTCCATTAGAAAACAAACACAACACTCATCCCCCTCGTCTGCGGGAAAACGAGCAATCAATAAACCATTTCGACAACGCCAACTACCGCTTCCTCTTTGGCGTCGGTTTTCAATTCGACGCGGTAGAGGTAGATGCCCGGCGGCGCCCTATTCCCCGCGGCATCGGCACCATCCCACTCAGCCGCAAAACTGCCGCCGCCCTGTGCGCCCGCAAATAGCGTGCGCACGAGATTGCCCGCAAGATCAAAAACGTGCACCGCAACGGGAGCAGCGCCGACCAGTCGGGTCAAATCGTAGTGTATCCGCGTCAGGTCGTTCACACCGTCTCCATTAGGACTGAAAGGGCGCGGGGCGGCCGTGACATTAATCATCAAATTGCCGCCGCTCAGCGGCACTTTCACCGCCAAGTCATTCGGGTCGGCGACCCCCAAGGGGATGATATCGTCGTCCCCTACCCCCAGATCAGCCGCGTTGCCACCGACAACCCGCTGGCCGAGATCATCGGTGGAGCTGTTGAAGGCGGTACCGGTAAATGTCGTGCCGAAACGAAGCACCCGGCATTTAAAGCGGATTTTTACCAGCGCCGCCCGATCCACCGCTAGGTCGCTCTCGGTAATCGCGGGAAAGCGCACCCGCAGGCGCCGCTCGTCCACCATCTCCACCGCAAATTGACCGCTGTCGTCCTGGACGGGCAAAATACTCAGGTCGACGCCGGTGAAATCCGCCGTCTCGACCCTGCCGTCGGCGTGCACGACCTCTATCGTCTCGACCTCTTCAGCGCGAACCGGCGTGGCGATCTCAAAAAGGTCAAAACCCAAATCTACACCCCGGCGCATCTTGGTCGGCAGCACCGCATAGGTGAAAGATACCGGCACGCCCAGTGCGACCTCTCGCGGTACCACTTCGCTTAAAATCCGTTCGGCCATCGGCGGATTCGATACGGTAAAAGCCAAGGAGCCCAACGCCCTAGAGGATTCCAACTGCTCGCTGGCGAACTCGACCTTCAATTGAAAATAGCGACGAGGGCCAGGCGACCCGATAGGCACACCCATTTGATCATCGGCGATATTCTCGGCCGTTATCGTTTCCCCCGTCAAACTGTAGGGCGGTGACCAGCGACTCCAAGCGACCAGATCATCGCGCACAACGCCCTTAGTCGAACCGCTCAAATCGTCGTACTCATCCCATGTCAACGAGACCCGGTTCCGCTCGTCGAAGGGCAGACTGTTGAAGATGTCCAAGGCCTCCTGAATGTCGTCAAAAGCATCGAGGGGAAATTCATCACCTGCGGCCGTAGTGACGACCGCCCCCTCCTGCCACGGCACCTGTTCGTCGCGGTCTCGATCTACGCGAGTAAATTCCAGCGGCGTGTCATCCCAACCGCTGCGGGAACTCACCAACAGACGCGACCGGCGCTCGACGCCGAAACGCTCCTCCTGCCAACGAATGCGTCCCCACAATGCCAATCCCTCGCCGAAATCAAAGATATTGGACAGATAATCGGCCCGAGGCACAAAGCCGGACCCGAAGACGCGAAACTCCGCGATCTCAAAACCCACAGTGGTCTGTGATTTTAGACGGATAAATCGCACATACTGCGGTGGGATCTTCAATTCGACGATCGGCTCTTCATTCTCCGACTCGAGTTTGACCGTGGTCAGCACCGGCTGATTGGCCACTTGCGTTTCTTCGCTGCCGTCGTTGAGCAGGACTTCGAATCCCCGCATAAAGTCGCTTTGGAAAGGAAAGTCAGGAGCAACAAAATCGGGGTGCGCATTGCGGGGAAAGAATTGAATTCGCT
>DQLG01000279.1 GCA_015660315.1 Candidatus Latescibacterota bacterium | reverse complement strand
CCCGATAGTGAGCCGATTGGGGTGTGCGGGGGGATATCTTTTTCGATGCCGACTTCCTTGAGCAGTCCGCGGGCGACCTCGCCCATGGCGTTTTGATCCATCCAACCGAGGAAGGCGGGGCCTTTCAGCGGTTCGCGGCCGAGGAAGAGATTGCGCGCGATGGACAATTCGGGTACGAGAGCGGAGTCCTGGTATATCGTCTCGATGCCGTGTTTGATGGCGTCGGAAGTGTTGTTGATCGCGACTTGCTTGCCGTGTATTGCAATGGTGCCACTGCTAGTAGGTATCGCGCCAGAGAGGATCTTGATCAGGGTCGACTTGCCAGCGCCGTTGTCGCCGAGCAGGCCAATGATCTCGCGTTGGCCGACGATTAGGTCGACTTCTTCGAGCGCGTGTACGGGGCCGTAGGACTTGCTGATGCCTTGCATCTGAATTAGTGCACCCATTCTTAGCCTCCCTCCTGGTGTCGGCGATCGAGCCACGAGTGCAGGGCCATCATGGCGAGAATGATGGTGCCGATGAATATATTGTAGGCCAGGCCCGGCACGCCGATCAATACGATGCCATTGCGCATTAGGCGCAAGATGAAGATGCCGAACACGGTGCCGATGATGGTGCCGCGGCCGCCGGTAAGGGCGGTGCCGCCGATTACGACCATGGCGATGACTTCGAGTTCGTAACCGGTGCCGCTATTGGGGTTGGCGGCGGCGGTGCGGATTGAGCTGATAACGCCGGCGAAACCCGCCATCGCGGCGGAGAGCATAAAGAGCTTGATTTTTGTGCGGTTGACGTCTACCCCGCGGGCGCGGGCCGCGTTGGCGTTGCCGCCTGAAGCTTGGATCCAGTTGCCGGTCTTGGTCCGCGTTAATAAAATGCTGAGCAAAACGGCGGCGGCGATAAACCACAACAGCGACATGTGCAGTCTCAGGCCGGCGACGGTGAAATCGCCGACGAGCAGTTGGGCCAGGGGTAGGTCTTTGGCGTTCCAGGTGCGTTGCGGGAAGCCGTTGGTGACGTAGAGCGCGGTGCCGCGCACGACCAGCAGCATGCCGAGCGTCACCAGGAAAGAGGGGATTTTCAGTCGGGTCACGAAGAGACCGCTGATCAGTCCGATGCCCAGCGCGGTGGCCAACGCAATGGCGAAGCTGATTTCGATCGAAGCGATGCCGGTGTTGTAGAGCGTCCACATCAGCACCGGGCTGAAGCCGAAGAGGGAGCCGACAGAGAGGTCGAACTCGCCGGAGGTCATCAGCAAGGTCATCGCCAAGGCGATCAGCCCCAACTCGACGGTAAAGGCCAGGGTATTGCTGATATTGCGCAGGGATAGGAAGGCTGGATTGAGTTCCCAGAAGATGAAGACCATCGCGAGTAAAAGTACGAATGGCCCAAATTCGGGTTTGGATATCAGGCGTTTAACAAAGCTCGGCATGCTTATTTGCCCGACAGAATATCGTCGTAGATTTGTGCCTGGTCGGCTTCGTAGAGTGCGCCGGTGGTAATATCGAAACCCGGTGGGATGCCGCTAGCAGCCATTGCGGCCAAGGTCAGCGCCATATAGCTGGTCGCCTGCGGGTCTTGCCACTGGGCCGCGTTGACATAACCGAGCAATACTTCCTGGGTGGTGTCGAGGGAGTTGCCCCAACCGACGACGGGGATTTCACCGGGGGCGATGCCGGATTGGTCAAAGACGCGTTTGATGCTACCGGTGACCAAGTCGCCGAGGCCTATGATCGCGTCGACCTTGTCGTAGTTGGCGGTCATATAATCGACCATGCGGGTGATGACCTCGCCTTGGTCGAGTGTCGCGTCGGTGACCTCCCAGGTGATGCCGAGCGGTTCGAAGACGCTGGCAATGCCCTGTTCTTCCAATACGCCATAGGTCGCGCCCATGACTTCGACCGGCAGCCAGACGAAGTCGCCTGTTTTGACCAGTTTCTTATCGACCAGATATTGCGCCCATTGCCGCCCATAGCCAATCAGGTCGCCGCCGACATAGGCGTCGAAGTTGGCGGTGGGGTCCGGGGTGTTCATGTTGACGATGGGGATGCCGAGTTCATTGGCTTCTTCGGTCACCTGGACTAAGCTGCCCGGGTCGGGGCTGCTGGTGACGATGCCGGCGGCCCCGGCGGCGATCGCGATACGCACGGTTTCCTGTTGCGCGGCGACATCGCCGTTGTGGAAGGAGGTATTGACCTGATTGCCGGTGTCAGTGGCCCACTGCTGCGCGCCGGCGAGGAAATAAGTCCACACCGGGTCGGCGGGCGAGCCGTGTGAGATCCAATAGAAGGTTTTTGCGGTCGCCTCGCTCGCGCAAAGAGTCGCGCCCAGCGTTAGAGCGATAACTAGAGCGTTTAATTTATTCAACATCGGCAGTTCCTTTTTTGTTGGTGGCGAGCTGTTGGCGGACATCGGCGAGGATTTCTAGCGCGCGCAGGCCGGCGGCCGGATCGAAGATACGCATATTGGCGATGAGTTCGTCGGCCTCGGTCTGTTCTATGAGTTGGGTTAGGCCTTCGCGCACGGTTTCCGCCTGGCCGACAAAAGAGTAGGTCAGCTTGTGTTCGACGGCCAGGCGTTCGGCCGGGGTCCAATATTGCTCGATATCGTCGATGGGCGGGCCTAAGGGCGCGCGTTTGCCGCGCACCATATCGACAGACTGCGTCTGTTGCGAAGTGAAGAGGCGGCGGGCTTCGTCGTCGGTGTCGGCGGCGACGACATTAACACCGACGATCGCGTAGGGGTGATCCAGGTGCTCGGACGGTCGGAATTCTTTGCGATAAGCGTCGAGTGCATGCAGCAGGTAGTCGGGTGCGAAATGGGAAGCGAAGGCGTAGGGTAGGCCGAGCATGCCGGCGAGCTGCGCACTGAAAAGGCTCGATCCCAAAAGCCAGACGGGTACGTTTAGTCCGGCACCGGGTACTGCACGCACGGCTTGTTGTGCTTCGGGTATTTTGAAGTAGGATTGCAATTCGACGACGTCTTGTGGGAAATCGTATTCGTTGCCCGAGTGCGCACGGCGCAAGGCCCGTGCAGTTAGTTGGTCGGTACCCGGTGCGCGGCCAATCCCGAGGTCGATGCGACCCGGGTAGAGCGACTCCAGGGTGCCAAATTGCTCGGCTATCACTAAAGGCGCGTGATTGGGCAGCATGACGCCGCCTGAGCCGACGCGTATTGTGTTGGTCGCTCCGGCGACATGGCCGATGAGCACGCTGGTCGCCGCGCTGCCGACGCCGCCCATATTGTGGTGTTCGGCGATCCAGTAGCGGTGGTAGCCGAGTTTTTCGGCGTGTTGGGCTTGTGTGCGCATCTGGTCGAAGGCGTCTGCGGCGTTGGCGCCTTGGCGGATGGGGGCTAGGTCGAGGATGGAGAAGGGGATCATATGTCGTCCGTATATCGGGGTTAGGTGGGACGGGCAGTTCGAGGGTATTTCCCTTCGCTCATTCTCGCCCGCCATCCCTGGCGGGCTCCGAGGGCAGTCCCCCATTTCACTGTCCTGTGAAATGGGGGACTGCAAAGCCGCTCATGGGAAATACCCTCGAACTGCCCTCCGCTACTGTATAGGTCTTAGGTAATGTCTATATGGATTTCTGGTAGCTTGACTCTCTGAATCTTTGCTTCGTGTTGTTAAAATTGACCAGCATCAATATAGGGGGCGGCTTCTTGCGATCCAAGTAGTCGGTGGGGAAATTAGCCTGATTACATTGTTTTTATTGCTCCCGGTTACTTGACCATATTGAGAAAATGGTCCTTTGTAATCCTTTGTGTTTTTATTGAAAAATTGATGGGTTGGATTGAAAACTACCTATTATAAGTTCCGTTGATAACCACCAAAATTTCCGAGGTCTGGTCGAGGGGAGGCACTGTAGCGGCTGTTGACCCATATTTCACAGGAAGTGAAATATGGATAGACAACCCTCGGAGGATCGCAGGATTGCGATCCGAGGATGAGCGAAAGTTCCTCCCCTCGACCAGACCGTCCACCCTACTGCATAACCGTTAACGCAAGTCACCTATTACAAAAGACGGAGAATCTTGGAATTTATACCCGGTCAACGCTGGTACAGCCTTACAGAGCCTGAACTCGGCCTCGGTCTGGTCGAAGCCGTCGAGGGGCGTCAGGTCGTTATGGCCTATCCGGCGCGCGATATGGTGCGTCGTTACGCGACGGGGGACCCTCCGTTGGCCCGGGCGCAGTTGATGGCGGGGCAACGTGCGCGCAGCTCGAGCGGGGTTGATTTCTGTATTGAAGAGGTCGCTGAAGAAGGACCGCTATTGGTGTATCGTGGCGAAGGGCAGGAGATGGGCGAGGCCGAACTCGACGCGGAAATCGATGTGGTTACGCCGGAGAATCGCCTGTATAATGGCCAGGTCGATGATTATCGGCTCTTTGACCTGAGGCACGACGCGTTGGCGATACGCCATCGGATGCTGGCCTCGCCGATACGCGGCTTCCTCGGGGGGCGGATTCGGCTCTTTGACCATCAGCTGTCGATTGCCCGAGAAGTTTGCCAGCGCCATAGTGTGCGGGTATTGCTCGCCGATGAGGTCGGTCTTGGTAAGACGATCGAAGCGTTGTTGGTTTTGCATCGACTATTGTTGACCGGCCGGGTGGAGAATGCGCTGATTCTGGTGCCGCCGGCGCTGGTGCACCAATGGTTAGCCGAGGCCTATCTGCGTTTTAATCTGCTTCTGCGGGTGATGGGTGAAGAGACGTATGAAGGCGGCACGATTGACGTGAAGAGCGAGGATTTGCCCGAGCAGTTGCTCGACGCCCAGCTCTTTATCTGCCCACTCGGCGTCGAGGTCGGTGAATCCTTTGTGCAAAGTCCGTGGGATATCGTCATCGTTGACGAGGCGCATCATCTGCAACCGGAAAGCGCCGAGTTTGCGTTAGTCGAGCAATTGGCTGCTAAGACCGAACATGTCATTTTCTTGAGCGCGTCGCCCGATCGCGATGGGGAGAAGGCACATTTTCAGCGGCTGGCTTTGCTCGATCCGGCGCGTTTTCACGATTTTAACGTATATAATAACGAGTCGGCGCATTATCGCAGATTGGCGGGGGTGGCAGAGCGTTTGGCGCAGGGGGAGCCGTTGGCGGAGGAAGACCATGCATTATTGCAAGAGCGCCTGGCGGAGGTCGACTTCGATGCGCTATCGACGATTCAGGGCAAGCGACAGTTACTCGCGCGTTTGCTCGATTTGCACGGGATCGGCCGGGTGATGTTTCGCAATGTGCGGGCGCGGATTCCGGGTTTCCCGCGTCGATCGTTACAGGTGGGACAATTGGCAAATGGCAATGTCGCGCGCTTGCGGCGGGAGTTTCTTGCCGATATCGGTCGCGACGACTCTTTTCGTTTTGTCGGCGCGGAAGTGGATCCGCGCACGACTTGGCTAGCTGATTT
>DQLG01000745.1 GCA_015660315.1 Candidatus Latescibacterota bacterium | reverse complement strand
CATAGTCGGCGCTATCCCTCGCATATCGTGCTGCCGGTCATACCCGCGCTTAGCAATCGATAGCTACCGCTCCTAAGTGCAGAGAACGACGCGCTTTGGTCGATCCGCAACCCCGACAACTAGCAAAGAAGTTCGAACTCTATCCGAGCGATACTGGGATGACCTTCGATAGTTGACCCCAGTTAAGGGTGAGTATTTCTTAAACGAAATGGAGAAATACTCATGAAAGGCAAAACGCATAGTACCGAAGAGATTATTCGCAAGTGTGTGAGCGCCAATGGCTATTGATCCGTCACGTCACCGACGTACAGGCGACCCTGAAAAACGAACTAGCAATCGCAATTTTGTGGAATCGGTCGCTGATATCGCTTGCATTTCTCCACAAATCAGCACGGCTCTTTAGGGTGGGTTTAATACACCACGTGCACAAGCTTCTGCATAACTTCATTTCTAGCATTTGCCGGCACCGTTATTTGCACCACGTATACACCCGGAGCCACGGTCTGACCGACTTCTACGCCGCCGCCCCACGTGAATTGTGCCTGGTTGCTGCCGGGGCTGGCATTTGCCAATTCGGCCACCTGGACTCCATCCAGGGAGAAAATCCGTACGTGTGGTTTCTCGCTTGTCTTCACCACGACAAAGCGCAACTGGTATAGGTCGTTGACCCCGTCCTGGTTCGGCGTAAAGATCTCGTTGTGGCTGATATTGCGAATCAGCGCCCCGCCCGCAACCGCTTGTGGCACGAAAACCTGGTCGGCCCCGACAAACTTGGGTAGCACCCCTTGCATGTTCTCTTGCTCGGTGGAGCTAGAAACGAGCGTTTCAAAGACCGTCGGACTCTCGAATACACGCGTCTTAAAAATGATCTCCACCGAGTCGCGCTTTATGGCCTGCTGTGGCAACTGCACCAGTAGTGAGTCTCCCTTCAGCACACTACTAGCGTCGCTTTTCACCCCCCCAACCGTCGCACTTACCAGTTCAGCCCCAGTGCTACCTGGAGGCAGTACGATCAGCACTTGGTCGAAACCGACATCCGTGCTGCTGAACGACACGGGCTTGATGGTATAGCGGAACTCCATCAGCGAGTCCAGTGCCGCCTCCCGCGGGGACACGTATCCGTTCAAACCGGAGGTAATGACCGGGTCATTAGCGACAAAGGTCAGCGAGCGCAGGATCGGGAAAACCTCGGGATCGTCGCTGCTCAGCGTGACGCGCGCCTGCAACCACTGCCGGGGTGATGGCGACTGGAAAGCCTGGCCCGATAACCGGTGCGGGTTACTCCAATCGCTCCATGAGGGATCGCGGATGCTCTCATCGACGATATCCCCTTTTTGCCGTGATTTCGCCGACTCGTGGGCCTCCTTAGTAACTTCATTGCCATTGGTGAGGTAATAGCGTCTGATCGACTGAAAACCATTGCCCGTTTGCGTCTGCACCTCGATCCGCGTACCCAGCGGCAAGTCCGCATCCCACTCGACGCGGCTGATGCTGCGGGCCCCACCCAACGATATGTCGTCCGATTGCAGGGAGACGGAAGCAGGGTAGCCCTCACTGTGGAAGACCCATAGTTGCAGGGCGCGGCAATTGCCGCGACCATTGGGCACTCGCCAGTTAAAAAATCGCACCGGCCGCGACGGGAACTGGAAATCGTAGATGCCCTTGGAGCCCGTATCGGCCGCGAGCAATTCGTAGTCAAAGGGACCCTCTACATCCGCAATAGAGGTCGTGCTAGGCGATCCGTCTGAGGTAAATATCTCTTGCACAGAGAAATCACAGTGAGCCTGCAGTGTACTATGAGTCGCCACTGGTTTGTAAACGCTATAGGTAAAGGGGCCGTTGCCGGGAATCCACACTGCCCGGTCGACACGAAAGACATTGCCAAAGTCGACCACGGCCCAGAAGCCCGAATCGCGCCAGTCACCACTGACAATGACGGCTTCGATATTCCATTTGCGAAACGCCATGTCTTCATCGAGCAATGCCTCGGCGCCGCTGCCCCGGCCGCAGGCGCGATCTACACACTCGCGGGAATCGGAGCTCCATGTCCGGCCCCCCCAGACTGCGTCACCGGCCTCCAGTCGACGTTCGATCGTGACCTTGGAAGACAGATTGAAACCGACGGCGTCGACCTCGATCTCAGCCAGCGCTGCGTCGGGGGTACGCCCCGTTGCCTCAAAACGCACAAAACGCACCGGCGAAAATTTCTGTTCTGGGTCGTTTTTCACCTCAAGCTCGAATTCAACCACGCGCATAGTATTATTATTGATCGTCTGGCCGACGCGATCGAAAACGATCCGCTTGCCCCCGCCAAAACTGACCGGCACGCCAGGACTGGTGAAGACCGAAAAAAAGGTGAACGGGCGCGCGCCCGTAGTGTCGGGGAAGATCACGCGGATCTTGTCGGCGATCACCGCCCGCCCCAGATCGAGTTCCACCCAGAATTTATCCGTCGGGTCCTCTGCCCCAGGCTTCCACCAGGTCCTGGGGTCCTGATCGGCGATTAGATGCGCATCGGCCTGGTTTGAAGGCGTGCGCGCAGGACGAACACTGCCGTACAGATCGCCGATAACTACGGATGAATACTCGTGCGCATCGGCCACCGCGTTGAACGACTTACCAAAACGCTTGATCTCAATGCCGTCGGCTTGCACGTTGACCAAGCCCTTCGGAGGGTTCCAAGACTCGAAGTCCGTCCCACTAAAGACAATATTCTCGGCCAGCAGGCCCGTAGCCGACAGCAGTAGTGCGGCGACGGCCGCCAAATTCAGCATCTGATTCAATCGGCGCTTCATTGCGCACCTCCACGGGCGGCCAGCAGACCGCTGGTAAGGATATTTCATGATAGTACAGCAATAATGTAGACCGCTGTAAATATTTGCACAAAATCGCCACGATAGGACGCCAAAGTCGCTTCGTATTCCTCAATGAAGAACACGCAGCAAGATTCGCTATTATTCATTGTTCGCTGCTTTCGTCACCGCGCGAAGTCGTCAAGTGCCAACGGCCGCCACCCGCCGCCCGCCATCAACCGCCAATTCATTCTCAGCAAGCGAAACCCGGTATGTTTCCAACGCGGTGCGGTCGAGTTCAACACCGAGCCCCGGCGCATCCGGCACGATCAAGCTGCCGTTGGCAAACGCAATCGGCTCGGCGATCAGGTCATCTTCTCGCAGCAGATGACCGATAATATCGCTTGGCAACTGACAGCCAGCGGCCGCCGCGGCGTGCAGGCTGCTCATATCGCGCACCCCCAGGTCCATGCCCGTGCCGCGCCAGGTCGCACAACCCGCCGTGCGCGTCAGTGTCGCCCAATCGACGAACTGTTTCAACGGACCGAGCAAATTATAATGATCCGCGGCCTCTAGTCGCAACGCGGGCAACAGAT
>DQLG01000117.1 GCA_015660315.1 Candidatus Latescibacterota bacterium | reverse complement strand
GAAGTGAGTTTGCGGTGGTGGGGGTGGCCGCTAACGGTTTTGTGGTTTGTCTTTCTCTGCAATGCCTTTAATTTTATGGACGGCATAGACGGGTTGAGTGCACTGCAGACGATATGCGCTTGTTGCTGGATGGGGTTGATCTTTGGCGCTATCGGCAGTCCAGTCGCCGCGATGACGTGGATTCTGGCGGGGGCAGTTGGTGGTTTTCTGGTTTTCAATGTCCCTCCGGCACGTATTTTCATGGGGGATGTGGGATCGCTGTTTATCGGTTTTACTATCGCCGCGTTCGGCGTCTTGGGTACACGCGCCGGTTTACCGCTATGGGTTTTTTCATCGATCTTGGCGTTTTATTTTTTTGATGTCTGTTATACGTTAACCCGGCGTCTGTTGCGAGGAGAAAATATACTTGAAGCTCACCGCAAACATCTCTACCAACGATTGGGTCGGTTGGGGTGGAGCCATGGCCGAATAAACGCAGGGGCGTTTTGCCTTACCTCCATCTTTGGTTTCGGCGCCTATCGGCATATGGAAGATGAAGCGGGTTTGCTTTTTTTCTTTTAGGTGGTGGGTTGCTGATTGCCGGTGTGGTTTGGATTGAAATGCGGGACCCGGAATTTGCCTAAAGGTGATATCATAATATTGCGTGGGAGAATCGATGTCTGTGCCCCGTTTGCACTGTAGCTGCAAGGTGATCTTTGTAATGGGGAATAGCCTGCGGATGGGAGGTCTCGTGCTCGCAGCGATCTTGCTGCTCTTGACGGCGCCTGCACAAGGGGCTGCATCAGACAGGCCCAATATCTTGCTCGTGACGGTCGATACATTCCGGCCGGACCACTTGGGCTATTACGGGTACCCATTGGATACTAGCCCCCATTTGGATACGCTGGCGAGTGAGGGCGTGTTTTTCAAACAGGCCTTTAGCAGTTCGGGGTGGACCACCCCTGGGTTGATTTCAATTCTGACCTCGCTCTATGCGCCGACTCACGCAGTCGATATTCGGGGGCAGCGCCTCAACCCCGGCGTCGAGACCCTGCCGGATGCGCTGGCAAAGACGGGTTATGAGGTCCCTGACATTTTTTTCCTCACCGAGATCCCAAATTTTGAAAATCTGGGTTTTACGAAGTTTGCCCGTCGCAACGAATTAATCCACAACGGCGACGAAATCCTCTTTCACTGGTTAGAGGAAGAAGCTGATCCCGCGCGTCCTTTCTTTCTTTATTATCACTACCGCGACTTGCACCTGCCCTATGCGGCTGGTGAACCGTACGAATCGATGTTTATGCCCGGCGCCTTCGTTTCTTCGATGCCTTTGTATGGCGCCTTTAAATGGTTTATCGCGCGCGAGAAAATCGCGATCGTCAAAAGCAATGTGATGATCGAACGTGGAAATATCGACTTTGCCGCTCGCGACCGGCCCTGGGTCGAGGCACTCTATGATGCGGAGATTCGGCGCCTCGACACCGAGTTCTTTGGGCGCTTGCGGCGCACGTTGGCCAAGACGGGTTTGGACAGCAATACCGTGGTCGTTGTTAGTGCCGATCACGGCGAGGAGCTACTCGATCGCGATCTCGTTGGGCATATCTCGACCTTCAAGGAAGCCCGTCTATATGATGAAATAACGCGCATTCCCTTGTTAATGCGCCTGCCCGGAAGGTTGCCGGCCGGCCGCATCGTCAGTGAAGAAGTTCAGAATATCGATATTATGCCGACGTTGTTGGAAATGGCGGACATCCCTGTTCCACAGCAAGTGCAAGGGCATTCCCTTCTGCCGCTTATTGAGAGACGTCCCTGGACCGCTAAACCGCTCTACTTCGAGAGCTCATCTGGCGGTTATACTGCCGATGCGGATCAGTACCGACGGCGTATTCGCGCGGTGCGTACTGAGCGCTGGAAACTGATCGACAATGTTTGGGACGGGAGTTATGAGCTATACGATCTGGTGGCGGATTCGCTGGAATCGGATAATGCCATCGAGCGCTATCCGGTGGTGGCCGACAGTTTGCGTTCGATGCTCAATGAGTGGGTGCTCTACGCCCAACCCAGATCGTATCGCGAACCGGCGGTCGTTGCGGTGCAACCCGATACGGCTGTCTGGTTGGGCATACCGGAAATCCTGTTCCCGCAAGACGGCGACACCTTGCAGTACCAAGGCGCTGATCATGCGGTAAAGCTGCATTGGACGGGGCCGTCGGTCGGTGATTACGCGATCGAATACGATGTGGGGGTCGGGACGTATCATCTGGCAGGAGAAATTACAGAGTCCAGTTCGGCGCCGGTATACGGACCGTTTCAGGCCAATTTTTGGAATTCGCTGGTATTGTATAATCCCTGGAAATTCCGGGTCTATCTGCGCGACCGGCCCGAGGCTAAAAGCGAGTGGGTCGAATATCATTTGGCCGCGACGGGTGGGGGGGAAACCGAGCTTAATCTTGGCCTGTTGTTGTTGCAGGCGCCAGCGGCTTTTAGCGGAGTGTTGGCGCATAGCTACCAGTTGGGCTGGGGGCTATTGCAGGGAATGGGCGACCTGTATTGGTTATTGGCCTCTTGCGGGGCGGTTGACCTTAGTGCTTATGCGTTAATCGCGGCGCTTTTTGCGGGGGTAGTGGCGCCGGTTTATGATCGGATGGGCAAGGAGCGCAGTAGGGCCTGGGCCTGGGTTGTGGGGTATGTCGTCTTTGTCTATAGCACGATCCCCGTACTGCCCCAGGTTTGGGGTATGCTCTCCGAATACACGCTAGGATCGGTCCGCTATCTCGGCATCGCCGTCGTCGTGGTCGCGGGTGTCGGGTTTGTCCTGGCGATCTGGCGCCGGGCCGATGGCCGTCGTTTGCGGGCTTGTTTGGCCCTGGGCTTGATCGCGTTGGCCTATGCCTATCTGCTCGGTGAATTTGCCCGGTTTCCGGCAGAGCGCATGCACTTGGTGGAGTATGGGCTTATGGGCTATGTGTTGCTCAGGGCGTTGCGTCTGGATTTGAGACCGGTATGGGCGTATTCGGCCAGTTTTGTCCTCGCGGTGTGTATTGGCATCGGTGACGAATGCATACAATGGGTATTACCACAGCGTTTTTTTGAAGTCAAAGATATACAGTTGAATGCGGTGTCTGCGATGTTGGGTTTGCTCTTAGCGCGTTTAGTCGGCGAAAAGGACGAGGGCGATGGGCGCGCATAAGGAAACCGCATGGGCCGAAGGTGCTCTGGGTTGGGGGCCGCGTTCGCAGCAGGTGCTCAAGCTTGGGGTTCTATTGTTGTTGTTGGTGGTTCCACTTGTCTACGGTGGTTCCTATCTCTCGGATTATTTTACGGCGAAGTTCGCGTTATTATATGCCGGCATTGGTTTATTGCTGGCGATTTGGCTTGGACAACACGCAGGCAGCGAAAGGATACGGATAGAGAGACGGTCCTATGATCGGCCCTTGGTAGTCTACGCGGCGATATCATTTTTTTCTCTGTTTTGGGCGGTCAATCCTTTACAGGGGCTGGAGACCTGGTTCACCCAGATTTGGTTATTGGCCTTCTTCCTGCTGGTCGCCCGTTTTTTCTCTTCGTCACGGGCTCTTTGGGGGGCATTGTGGACCATCGCCCTAACCTCTTTCGTGGTCTCGGTTATTGGCCTATTGCAATATCGTGGGATTCACCTGGTACCCTTGGCGTACGGGCATTGGGGCAATTTTGGCGTCTCGACCTTGGGTAACCCAAACTTTGTCGCCCACTACCTCGAGCTGTCTATCGTCTTGATTGCGGGTATGGTATTGGCGCGCCGTCGGCTATGGGAGAAGGTCGGGTTAGGGGCCTTGTTGCTTTTTGAGATCTATTATTTACTGATGACCCGCAGTCGCGGTGGTTGGGTCGCGGTAGGGGTCGGTTTATTCGCCTTGCATCTACTGTACCGGCCGCAGTCGGTGCGTCGAATCCTATTGGCTGGTGCACTGATTATCGTTAGTATGGGCGCGGTGGGTGCCGCGGTAGGTAAAGGCGTTCCTACAGAGAGTGAGCAGAGCTTGTTTGCCGACGCGCTCGACCAGGTCCGCGCCGTGCGGGACCGGGCGTTGAGCAGTTTTGACCCCAATCACTTTTCGGTTTTGCAGCGCCGTCTGATATGGGCCGATACGGTCGCGTTGATTGCCGAGCAACCGTTATTGGGGGTGGGCACGGGGAATTTCGCATTCCTGGTACCGGCGTATCGAACAGTGACGCGCCACCGGGCTTGGGCTGAACTTATCGCTAATCGGCCGCATATGCCCTATTATGCCCACAACGAGTATCTCGAAGTTTGGGCGGAGAATGGCATTTTTGGCCTGGCGGCGATGCTGTGGTTATTGTCGACCTTGTGGTGGCTAGCTTGGCGACGGTTGCAGTCAGTGACAGGGCAGGATGCTCGTGCGTTGCAGGCTGGTTTATTGGCGGCATTGTGCGCGGCGTTGACCCATAGTCTCGTCAGCCTCAATCTGCAGGATCCTACATCGGCCTTGCACTTCTGGCTTATCGCCGGTTTAGCGGTGGCCGGTAGCCATGGGGCAACCGGTTCCGCACGCGTCTGGGTATTGGGAGGCCTTCGTCGAGTATTTTTCTTTGTCGCGGCGGTGCCAGCGGTTGTGGGCGTCTATTGGGGACTGGGCGTTTTGGTCGCGGATTATTATTATTTTGATGGACAGCGCAAGTATTATGATTTTAACCAACCGAACCGGGCGAGTCTGGCTTTTGCCCAGGCGACCGAGTGGCGGGCGCATGATTTTAGATACCACCATATGCTCGGTTTGATAAAAATGCAGGGTCGCCACCCGGTTGAGGCGACGCGGATATTGAGCCGGGCGGAGGAGTTGCACCCGAATAACGCACCGGCGCTACGGCTTCTTGGGCAGGGGTTGTATTGGTCGCGGCGGGAGGAAGAGGCGATCGCGATATTGCGCCGGGCGATCGCTTTGGACCCCCTGGAAGTAGAACCTTATTCAATGTTGGCGCGGGCGCTGCACGATCGGGGATTGCGTCGACAGGGGGAAGGGGATGGTGACGGGGCCCGGGCTTCGTTTATGCGGGCGATAGATCGTTGGCAGCAAGCCCTGGCCTTTGCACCGGAAAATGTGGATTTTCTTCGCAGTTTGGGGATTGAGTATTTTTCTGTTGGTAGCATTGACGATGCGGAGGCGGCATTGGTTCGGGCGGCGCAATTGAGCCCGGAGGATGGGTTGATTCAGGGCAATCTCGGAGCTGTATTTTTAGCTCAAGGTCGCCTGGCAGAGGCCGAAGCGGCGTTAGTCCGAGCGGCGGCGGCTGACTCGCTAAGGGCGGAGTGGTGGGGTAACCTGGCCTCCGTGTACGAAAAGCAGGGCCGGGGTGAAGAAGTGGAACAGGCGGCCCGGCAGGCGGTCCGCCTCGATTCGGGCAATTTGCGTTGGCATCTGCGGTTGATCGAATTACTGCAGCGGGAAGGTCGAGTTATAGAAGCGCTCAGGGCGGCTGAGGCCGCCTTGCAAGTACAGCCACAAAACGAGCGCATGGCGGAGATGTTGCGCAATTTGCGCCGGCGTTTGCAGAAAGGGGAATGATGAGCCAAGTGATAGACGAAGCGGCGGGGGAGGTCTTTCTGTCCCTAGTTATCCCGGTTTTCAACGAGGAAGAAAGCTTGCCGCATCTATGGGCCAAGATTCACGAGGTGCTCGCGGTTGAGGACTGGGCCTGGGAAGTGGTTTTTATCGACGATGGCAGCACCGACGGCTCCTTTGCGGCCTTGGCGGCCTTGACGGAGCAGTTCGAAGAAGTGCGCGCTCTGCGTTTTCGCCGCAATCATCGCAAGGCCGCGGCCTTGGCCGCCGGTTTCAAGGAGGCGCGGGGTCAGGTCATTATCACGATGGATGCGGATCTACAGGACGACCCGAAAGAAATTCCCCGGCTATTGGCCGAGATAGACAAGGACTACGATCTGGTCTCGGGGTGGAAGAAGAAACGCCACGATCCGTTGAGTAAGACCCTGCCGTCCCGCTTTTTTAATCGAGTGACCTCGTTGGTCTCGGGAATTCGCCTGCACGATTTCAATTGCGGCCTCAAAGCCTATCGCCGAGAAGTCACGGAAGATGTGCTGCCTTATCTCTACGGCGAACTCTATCGCTTTCTGCCGGCCATCGCCTTTTGGGGTGGTTATCGAGTCGGTGAGATTCCCGTACAGCACCATCCCCGGCGTTTCGGTTATTCCAAATTCGGCACCAAGCGTTTACTCAATGGGTTTCTGGATTTGCTGACCGTAACCTTTGTCGTGCGCTTTATGACCACGCCGATGCATATTTTTGGGACTTTGGGACTTTGCTCCACGTTTGGTGGCACGCTCGTTTGTGCCTATATCGCATTATTGCGCTACGAACACGGCAATATTCAAAATCGCCATCCCTTGCTTATGCTCGGGGTGCTGATGGTGATTGTCGGCATACAGTTTTTCTTTACGGGTTTCCTGGGGGATATGATGGCTAGCATGCATCAACGCGGTGGTCGCACACCGCGTATAATCGAGCGGTTGGGTAAGGAATGAAATAAAGTTGTAAGTATTTATTATTAAAGGCTACATGATGATTTAAGGCCGACTTGAGCAAGTTGCTCAGGTCGGCCTTTCCTATAGTGGGCAATAGTTTCCCAGGTGAGAAAGCATGTCTCATATATACAGAGATAAGACCCCTATTAATTCCGGGCTTTGGGGGGGTAAGAATATTAATATTAAGATACTTAGGTCGACATTGATCCGAAAGTGGCACATTTCTTGCTGAAAGAAGGGCAGATCCTACACGAGGTGAGATTATGTTTCTGGATAAAGTCGTCTTTAATAAAACCAAGGTGCCGGTGCTTAATGCGGTACTCGATGTCACCCAGCTTCGGCAGCGGGTCATCGCCAATAATATCGCCAATGTCTCGACCAAGGGATATCGCAAGAAGGATGTTCAGTTCCAGGAATATCTGGATTCCTTCGTGCGCAAACCGGCTGTCGAAGGCCGAGTCGAGAACGCTCGGCATATCTTTATTCCGAAGCCGATCGCCAACCCCGAGGTATTCGAATCCGAGACCGGGGTCAATGATGCGGGCATCAACAACATCGATATCGACCGGGAAATGGCTGATTTGGCCGAAAATCACCTGTTCTTCAATATCGGACAGCGCCTGATCAGGGGCCAGTTCGATGGATTGAAGAAGAGCATAACGGGCCGTGCCCGATAACCGTTGAGATAGTGAGAGTATAATGCAGATCTTCGATTCCCTTGATATCAGTTCGTCAGGCCTGAGTGTACAGAGGCGCAAGTTAAACGCCATCGCCAGCAACTTGGCCAATGTCGATACCACGCGCACCGATGAGGGCGGGCCCTATAAGCGCCGCCGGATCGTGATGCTCGAAGCGCCGAAGATGAGCAAGTTCACCACCATGCTCACTGACGAGAAAAACAGATTGCGTCGCACGGAAGGCAAACACCGGCCAGAAGCAGGGCCGCGTCCGGGCGATTTTATGGTCGGCTCTGGTGTGCTCTCGCAAGAGGTGCGCGAAGAGCCGGTAAAACCGCGAATGGTGTATGATCCGAACCACCCGGATGCACGAGAAGATGGAATGGTGCTCTATCCGGACGTCAATGTGATCACCGAAATGGTGGATATGATCGCCGCTTCGCGTGCTTATGAGGCCAATATCACGGTGATGAACGCGGCCAAGGACATGACCAATAAAGCGTTGGAAATCTAAAAGAGCTTAAGGAAGAGCGGTTATGAACATCGATAGGGTAGCACCAAAAGCAAGCGAGATGGGACTACGGCGAACGGAATCGCCGAGTCGGCCTTTTGATCTGACGGTTTCCGATCAGGGTGTGCGTCCTAATCAAGGGCGTCAGGTCGCCAAGGAAGAGGCGCCTGCATCGCTCAATTCGAGTTCGGCCCTAGGGCAGATGTTGTCGGTCGAGGAAACCCGTGCTTTGCACGAGGCCTTTGCACCGGCGGCAGAGTCGGGCGCGCCGGAAGCGCGCCCCGGGG
>DQLG01000390.1 GCA_015660315.1 Candidatus Latescibacterota bacterium | reverse complement strand
GGCCGCATATTCTTCGCGACCGCTTCCCCTTCTGCCTGAGCAATCGAAGCCATCTTGGGCTTGGCGATCTCGCCGACGGCGGCCAAACGCAGATTGACCAATTCGACCTCCTCGCCCGGCGCGCTAAAACCATAGGCCCGATCGTGCTCGCGATGGAATTGTTGCAGAATCTGCTGCATTTGCCCCTGATCCAGAGCATCGGCAGCCAACGACAGCGTTAGCTCATGGCTCTGCCCCACATAGCGCAGATCCGCCTGACGCCTAAAACTCATGGCCTCCTCTGTTAGCCCCTCGCGCGCCAAGGCCTCCCGTCCGCGCACCTGCAATTCGTTGAATATCCGCTCTAACGCATCGGGATCCACCCGGTCCATCCGCTCGATCACCGTTGTCGCATAATCGTGTTTCAGATCCGTCACCAAAAGCCCCATCGCCGAAGCCGTGCCCGGGCTCGGTGGAATAATCGCCACCGGGATCTGGGTCATCGCCGCTAGGCGATTGGCGTGCGCCGGACCCGCTCCGCCAAAAGCTACCAACGCAAAATCGCGCGGATCGTAACCGCGCTGCACCGAAACCAGCCTGAGCGCATTGACCATCGCCGCATTCGCGATCTCGACAATGCCATTGGCCGCTGCGACCGGGTCCATAGCTAATGGGCTGGCGCAATGCTCTTCGATGGCCTTGCGGGCCGCTGCCACGTCTAACCCGATCTCACCACCCAAGAAATACTCCGGGTTGAGCCGTCCCAATAGTAAATTCGCGTCCGTGACCGTCGGACGCGTGCCACCCCGCCCATAACAGGCCGGCCCAGGATCCGCTCCCGCGCTCTCCGGCCCGACGCGCAAAATCCCCCCTGGGTCGACCCAGGCAATCGAACCGCCACCGGCGCCGATTTCGACCAGGTCTATCACCGGCGTGCGGATTGGATAGCCTGCACCACGCGAAGCGCCCACCCCCGATTGCGCCTTCGCCCCCACTTCGTAGTCTTTGGTGATGCTCGGCTCGCCGCCCTGGACCAGCCCAGCCTTGGCCGTCGTCCCGCCCATATCAAAGGAAATTACCTGGTCATAACCCAGAGCCTGCCCCAAATGCGCCGCCGCAATCACCCCGGCTGCCGGCCCCGACTCGACCATGTAGACCGGCCTTTGCTGCGCAGCGGCAAAAGTATATACCCCGCCGCTGCTCTGCATTACTAATAATTCGGCCCGTATCCCGGCCTCAGTCAGCCGCTCTTCTATCCGCTGCAAATAACGCGCTACTACCGGGCGGATACAGCTATTGATCACCGTGGTGCTCGCGCGCAAATACTCGCGAAATTCTGGCGCGACCTCAGAAGAAAGCGATACCACCGCCTGCGGCAAAACCTCCGCCAAAATCTCGCCCGCCCGCCGCTCGTGTATCGGATTGGCGTAGGCGTGCAGAAAACAGACCGCGATCGACTCCACCCTTGCTTGCTGCAGCTGACGGGCCACCACCCGCAAAGCGGCTTCGTCGAGCGGCGTCAGCACCTCACCTTTGGCATCCAACCGCTCCGCAACTCCAAAACAATGGTGGCGCGGCACCAACGGCTGCGGTTTTTCGAATTGCAGGTTGTACAACTCGGGCCGAATCTGTCGCGCGATCTCCAACATATCGCGAAAACCGTCGGTCGTAATAAACGCCGTCGACGCGACCTTGCCCTCGATAATAGCATTGGTTGCCACCGTGGTGCCGTGCACGATATAGGACACCTCATCCGGCGCCACCGCCTGCTCCTCCACCAAACGCCGTACCGCCTCCATAAAACCCTCGGAGGGATCATCGGGAGTGGAGGAAACCTTGCCATTGTACACCTGTCCGGTTGTCTCGTCGATAAGCGCGATATCGGTAAAAGTCCCGCCGATATCCACGCCGAGTCTATACGCCATCGCCAGCCATCCTTTCGCGCAGGGCCTCAGTAGCCTGCACATCTACCCCGCAACTACTGTCTACGACTACCCCATAAATATCCCGCGCCCGCTCAGCGGAAATTTTCCTCTCCCGCACATCGCGCGCCACTGCTTGCGGGTCTCGCCGCAATGGCGAGCCATAACCGCCGCCGCCACACGTGCGATAGCTGAAAACCGTATCGGCCGCTAGCGCGATAGTCACCTTCGAACCCAACTCGACATGTTCTCCTTCTGGGTCCAGGATATAGTAGGCTTTGCGCCCCGCCTGCCCACCCGCCAATCCCTCCGGCCCCCAGCGATCGCGATCCGACAAGACGGTAAACGACACCTCGTGCCCTGGAAAACGATAGTCGCGTCTCAAACCCAGGCCACCGCGAAACTGCCCCGGCCCCTCCGAATCTTCGATCAGTTCATAGCGATCGATGCGCAACGGGTAGTTGATCTCGATTTCCTCGATTGGTGCATTTTCCGTATTCTGTCCGTGGCACTGCACCGCGTCGGGCCCGTCCTTGCTGCTGCGCCCGCCATAACCACCGGCCATCGTCTCATAGTAAGCGTAAAGCTGTCCCGTGCGCGGGTCCGTGCCGCCAAAGCCCACCTGACACATCGTGCCCTTGGTGCTCGCCGGCACCTGGCCGGGCAACGCCTGGTGCAGCGCTTTGAGGATGATATCCGTCAAACGCACCTGCGTCTCCCAACCGCCGACCACCGGCGAGGGTGCCGTGCAATTGACTACCGTGCCCTCAGGAGCAACTAAGCGTACCTGCTCGTAAAAACCCGCATTGACCGGCACGTCCTGGTCGATCAGGCATTTGAGCACATAGGCGCAGGCGGCAAAGGTCTGCGAGTAGGTCGAGTTGACCGGTGCTCGCCGTTGCGGATCACACCCCGTGAAATCGAAGAGTACGCCCTCAGCGTCAATGACAATGCGTACCTTGAGCTTTACTGGCTCATCGCTAAAGCCGTCGTTGTCGACCACCCCGTCGGCGCAAAATTCGCCCCAAGGCAGTTTCGCCACCTCCGCGATCGTGCGTTCACGGGTATACTCGACGAGCCGATCCATATAGAATGACACCTTCTCCAAGCCCACCTGTTCAACTAGTGCACCGAGCCGGCGCACCCCCGAGTTATTGGCCGCCACTTGGGCGCGGAAATCGCCGCGCGTCTCCCGCTTAGAGCGAATTTGGGCGATGATCAACTCGAATATATCCGACGATATCTCGCCGCCCTGCACCAATTTTACCGGGGGGATGATAATGCCCTCCTGATACACCTGCTGAAAAGCCCCGATACTGGCCGGCGCGCCGCCGCCGACATCGACGTGGTGCGCCAGATTCGCAACATAACCAAGCAGCTCATCTTTGTGATAGACTGGCGAGATTAGTGTGATATCATTGAGGTGCACTCCGCCGCGATAGGGATCATTAACCAAGATTCCGTCCCCGGCTGCCAGATTTTCAGGTCCATATTCCGCGACCGCCCTCGGCGTGAGGATCGTCAACGAACCCAAATGCACCGGCTGAGTGAAAGCCTGGGCGATAGGTCGCAGGTCGCGATCAAAAAAAGCACAAGAAAAATCGGCACGGGTTTTAATATTCGTCGAATAGGCACTGCGCCGAAGTGTAATCGCCATTTCTTCGGTGGCTTCGAGCAGAGCATTGCGAATCACTTCGAATTGAATCGGATCGATCTGATCGGGCATCGCTACATTTCCCTTTTCCATAATGAACTTCGTCAGATTTATTACTTGTGTCCGGATGATAAAATTTGCACCATACTACATGATGGGCCGTATTTAATTCAACGCAACGCGACCCTACTCGCCATCAATGTGGCGAAGATCCTGGGTATTATCGCCGCATTGATCACCATCCGTTTTATGCTCCAAGCCATCCATAGGGGCGTGCTCGGTGAAGGCCCAAGCTGCTCAATAAAGGATCCCTATGCACAGCTCAAGCTTACGCGACTGCGATTTTCAGATCATCGCCAACGGCACCTCAGTTGAGCTAGACCATTATTTTTACGGCTATAGCAACACCAAAAGACTCGGACTCTTTGCCCCGAACCGCATAGAGGGCGTCGGAGCCATAACCCTGGTTATGGCCCACGTTACAGCCTTTTACAACACCTATCGCGCAAACAACGAAGAGTTTTTCGCCTACCCCGATTACTTCACCTTCCAATCGCTCGAACCCAAGGCCGCCTATAGCCAATTCGACATCTGGCCCGATCACAAAAACGTCGCCGCCGGTACCAACTCCGTCGAACGACTTAACGCCATCACTGACCGCGCGATCAATATCCTGCTCGTACCCGCAGGCGCTGCTACCGCCCACGATTTCGAGCGGCAACAACTCGCCGCCGCCACGCGGCTTATCGACACCTGTTATATCTATTCGGAAGACGGCATCCTCACCGATCCCGACTTGGTCATCCGCTGCAATAGCGATCCATTCGACAAATGGATTGACAGCGTATTCAATTCGATTCCAGGCGGGGAAAACGCAGCAAAAGCGTGGCGATCCGCACACAATAAAGACGATACCATCGAGCAGTCCTTCCGCCGGATCGGTTTACAGGAAGCGCTAAAGCTTCTTTAAATTTGCCTCATCCCCTCTCGACTTTAATCGGGGAGGTTTTCAAAGTTGCAAAATCCGCTCAATATTTCCCGCCAACACCAACTGTTTCACCTCGTCATCCACATCCAGTTCAAGCACCCGACCGACATTGACATAATAATCCGCCCCCGGCAGATCCGTGCCAAAGATCACTCGCTCCGGCCCTAAAAGTTCCAACCCCAATTGATAAGCCCCATTTTCGTTGATGCTGCCCGCATAATCGACGGCGACATTCGCGCAATCTTCGATCGCCCGCAATCCGTGCTCGAACTGCGCCCCCATATGCGCCATAATAAACTGGCCTTGCGGAAAACGATGGGCCAACTCGGCAATCTCAAGCGGTGGCGCCTCGTTCGGCGGTGCCTCGCCGTGCG
>DQLG01000359.1 GCA_015660315.1 Candidatus Latescibacterota bacterium | reverse complement strand
CGAAGGGGATGCCGATGCGCTCTTTCACAGCCTCGATGATCCCACCCATCTCGCTAGTCAACGTGCCGCCGTTGGTGTCGCAAAGCACGAGAATCCGCGCGCCCCCGTGCTCCGCGGCTAATAGCGTTTCAATCGCATAACCTGCATCGGCCTTGTAGCCGTCAAAAAAATGCTCGGCGTCGTAGACCACCTCGCGGCCATGCGCGACGAGATGCGCGACCGAATCCTCGATCAACTCGACATTGCCCGCGAGCGTGGTCCGTAGGATCTCGGTCGCATGCAGAGTCCAACTCTTACCGAAGAGGGCAATGCTCTCGGTACCGGCCTTGAGCAGAGTCGCCAGGGTCTCGTCCTCTTCCGCGGTATTCGTCGTCCGCCGCGTGCTGCCGAAGGCCGTAACCTTGGCGCGCAGACCGAGCTTGCCAGCCTCCTGGAAAAAAGCCAGGTCCTTGGGGTTGGTCGGATTGGGCCAGCCGCCTTCTATATAATCGACACCGAGCGCATCGAGCCGCTGGGCGATCAACAGCTTGTCTTCTAACGAGTAGGAAATACCTTCGGCCTGAGCGCCGTCTCGCAAGGTGGAATCGTATACTTCGATGCGCATAATGTCCTTCTTCTCTAAAAAATCTGCGATTTTGCTAAACCTACGACTCAACCAGCAACCGCAAAGCCATTGGTATAGGGCAGACCGGCGGCGGTCTCACCGATCTGGTCACCGGCGTCCAATAGCTGGCCCAGCGAATCCCAACTGCCCTTGATAAACTGCTCACGCGGGCCGTCGGCGATATCGGCCGCGACAGCGCCACCGGCATAACGGACCTTACGGGCCTCGAGGTCAACCACCAACTCCTGCGCCGGATTGGACTCGACCGCAGCCATCAAAGTCTGCATATCCTCCGCCGACACCCGCAAGCAAGGCAGTCCCATGGCGATGCAGTTGCCATAGAAGATCTCGGCAAAAGACTCACCGACAAAAGCGTTGATGCCCCAACGCGTCAACGCCTGCGGCGCGTGCTCACGCGACGAACCACAACCGAAATTGGCATTGGCCAGAAGAATCGATGCCCCTTGGTAACGTTCCTCGTTGAAGGGATGATCTCCTTGCGCACGATCGTCCTCAAAGACGTGCTCGCCGAGATTCTCGAAGGTCACCGTGCGCAAATAGCGCGCCGGGATGATGCGGTCGGTATCGATATCACCACCACGCACCACCACCGCGCTGCCCGTTACATTCGCAATCACACTTGATTTTTCCATGATCAACCTCTCAGTTTACCAGGCCGCGCACATCGGCGACCTCGCCGGAGACCGCCGCCGCCGCGACCATTGCCGGGCTCATCAGCAGTGTGCGGCCGGTCGGACTGCCCTGGCGGCCCTTGAAATTGCGGTTCGACGACGAGGCACAAAGCTCACGCCCCTGGAGTTTGTCAGAATTCATCGCCAAGCACATCGAACAACCCGCGCCCCGCCACTGGAATCCCGCCGCCTCAAAAATGTCGTGCAAGCCCTCGGCTTCGGCCGCGGCCTTCACCTCTTGCGAACCGGGCACTACAAGCGCCCTAACACCGGCAGCGACCTTGCGCCCACGGGCAACTTTCGCCGCTTCGCGCAAATCCGAAAGCCGGCCATTGGTGCACGAGCCGATAAAAGCCACGTCGATCTTGGTGCCGGCGAGCTTCTGGCCCGGCTTGAAGTCCATATAGTCGAAAGCCTCCTGCACGACGACCCGCTCGGCATCCGCATAGGATACCAACTCGGGCAAGGCCTGATCGATACCGACCGACTGGGCTGGCGTGATGCCCCAAGTCACCGTCGGGCCGATATCGGCGCCGTTGATCTCGACCACATCGTCATAGTCGGCGTCGGCATCCGAAGCCATAGAATTCCACCACTCGACCGCGCGGTCAAAATCCTGCGGCGCATGTGGGCGGCCCTTTATATAGTCGTAGGTCGTCTGGTCCGGGTTGACATAGCCGACCCGGGCGCCACCCTCGATCGACATATTGCAAACCGTCATCCGCTCTTCGATCGACATCGCCTCGATGACCGAACCGGCGTATTCATAACCATAGCCGACCCCACCATTGACCCCGAGTTGGCCGATGATATGCAGGATCACATCCTTGGCATAGATTCCCTCGCTCAAGCTACCATTGACGACGATGCGCCGCACCTTGAGCGGGTCCATCGCCAGGCATTGGGTGGCCAGCACGTCGCGGACCTGGCTGGTACCGATACCGAAGGCCACCGCGCCGAAGGCTCCGTGCGTCGAAGTATGGCTATCGCCGCAGGCGATCGTCATACCCGGCTGAGTAAGCCCCAACTCCGGGCCGATAACGTGCACCACGCCCTGGCGCTTGTCGTCGATATTGTAGAGCGGGATTTCGAATTCGCTCGTATTCTGTTCGATAGCCGCCATCATCTCCTCGGCCAAGTCGTCGATAAAAGGCCGTTCGGTCAAATCCGTGGGCACAATATGATCCACCGTGGCGAATGTGCGCTCGGGCATGCGGACTTTGAGGCCGCGTTCCCTGAGCATCTGGAAAGCCTGGGGGCTGGTCACTTCGTGTACCAGATGCAAACCGATGAAAAGTTGAGTCTGCCCCGAGGGCAACTGGCGCACCGTATGCTGATCCCAAACCTTGTGTAATAATGTCTTACCCATCTCTATTCTCTCCTCTACACCGTCTGATGTTCTTCTTTAACGCTCTTCACAACCAAGCGGTTCAGCGCATCGACATAGG
The DNA here is from genome assembly GCA_015660315.1 of Candidatus Latescibacterota bacterium. Lineage (GTDB taxonomy): Bacteria > Latescibacterota > UBA2968 > UBA8231 > UBA8231. Next base: position 1,653 of record DQLG01000359.1, on the reverse strand, counting down.
CCTTCGCGCTGGCCTCGATAACATCTGTCGATACCCCGCGGCCCCGCACTTTCTCCTCAGCCCTGGACAAATGCACTGTCACCTCGCCCAAAGCTTGGCTACCCGAGGTGATCGCGCGTATTGCGTAGTTATCAACTTGGATATCCGTGCCGCAAGCCAGACCGATCGCTGCATAAGCCGCATCCACTGGTCCGTCGCCCCAGGCCGCCTGCTGCACCGTCTGATCACCGATGCGCAAACGCACCGTCGCCGAAGGCACCGTACCCGTGCCGCTGACCGAATGTAAATACTGCAACTCGTAATGATCCGTCGATTCACCTGGGTCGCCGCCGACGATCTCGATCAGATCCTCGTCGAAAACTTCCTTCTTTTTATCCGCCAGTTCCACGAAGATCTCGTAGACCCGGTTCAATTCTTCTTGCTCCAGCTCGTGCCCCAACGCCTGCAATCGATGGCGCAAGGCCGCGCGCCCCGAACGCGCCGTCAGCACGATTTCGGTATCGTCTAAACCGACGTCCTTCGGCTCCATAATCTCAAATGTGTTGCGCTGCTTGATCACCCCGTCCTGGTGAATACCCGAACTGTGCGCGAAAGCGTTGGCACCGACGATGGCCTTGTTGGGCTGCACCGCGATCCCCATCAGCCGGCTGACCAAGCGGCTGGGGGAGATGATCTCCTGACTAACCACATCGGTCGTGTAGCCGAAATGATCCTGACGCGTCTTCAGCGCCATGACGATTTCTTCCAAGGAGGCGTTGCCGGCCCGCTCACCCAGGCCATTGATCGTGCATTCGGCCTGCCGCGCACCACCCTTGATCGCCGCCAAGGTATTGATCACCGCCATACCCAAATCGTCATGGCAATGCACGCTGATGATCGCCTGGTCGCTATTGGGCACCTTGGCGATAATCTGCTCGATCAACGTCCCGAACTCCTCGGGCACCGCGTAGCCCACCGTGTCGGGAATATTAATCGTCGTCGCCCCTGCCGCGATCGTCGCCTCGATCACCTCGAAGAGATAACCCGGTTCGGTGCGGGCCGCGTCCATCGGCGAGAACTCTACGTCGTCGCAATAAGACTTGGCCTGCTCCACTGCCGCTACCGCCATCTTCAGCACCTCCTCCTGGCCCTTGCGCATCTGGCCTTTGAGGTGGATCTCCGAAGTCCCAACGAAGGTATGGATCCGCGGGTTCGGCGCATCCTTTAGCGCCTCACCCGCTCGATCTATATCTTTGGCCACAGCGCGAGCCAGGCCGCAGATCACCGGGCCTTCGATCTCCTGCCCGATCCTGCGCACCGCCTCGAAATCCTCGTTGGAGGACACTGGGAAACCCGCTTCGATGATATCGACCTTCAGCCGCGCCAATTGCTGCGCGACTTCCAGTTTTTCCGCAACGTTCAACGAGGCGCCAGGCGTTTGCTCGGCGTCGCGCAAGGTGGTGTCAAAAATGAAAACGCGATTTGCATCCGTCATGATATTTTTCTCTCGTGCTCTGGCCAGAAAAATGAAAGTTGTTGCGGCAGACGGTCCCCTCCAGCCGTGCAGAGATCGCCTACCGACCTAAGGTCGGATTCTGAGCTCATCTCGCTAAGTAGGGGTTCCATCCATCTCACTCCTTTCGGATTATTGCTGCTAATTGTTGTCCAGCCAGT
>DQLG01000822.1 GCA_015660315.1 Candidatus Latescibacterota bacterium | reverse complement strand
TGAAAGTGTTCATAGTCGTTTTCGTGACGAATGTCTGAATCGGGAGTGGTGATTGAATCTACGCGAAGCGCGGGCCGTGATCGAAGATTGGCGGCAGCATTACAACGAGGAAAGACCCCATAGCCGGCTGGGATACCTCAGCCCGGAAGGTTTTTTAGCGAACCAAAAAGTCTCACCCTAGGTGGGCCAAAAAAGGTAAGCCTGCCATTAGGCAGAAATCATAGATGAGACCTGTAGCGTTATAGCGGAGGCTTAGATGGCTGAATCAGAACCATTATCGCGGCGTTTCTTCAATGCTCTGATGGGCCTGGGTTTTGTAGGGACATTGGGTGGTTTTGCCGGAACGGCCCTGGCGTATCTATGGCCGATGCCAGATGCGGCGGCGACTTCGGAATTCCTCAGCACCACCCGGGGCAAAGTCACCGCAGCAGAACTCGGCGAGAACGAGGGGGTGGTAGGGCGCAGCCCGATGGGTAAGGTGCTAGTGGTGCGTAAGGACGGCGAGCTGCGCGGGGTACAGGCCACCTGCACGCACTTGGGCTGTACGGTGGCTTGGAATGGCGAGAGCGGCGAGATCGAATGTCCCTGCCACGGGGCGCGTTACGCGCTCGACGGCCAAGTGCTAAAAGGACCGGCGCGTGATCCGTTGGCGCAGGTAGAGGTGCGCGAGGAAACTGAAGGGTTGCGCATCCTGGGACCGGTCTCGTGAAAAAAATCGCCGGGTTATTGTGGGCATGGTTTGACGAGCGTCTAAACTTGGCTCCGCTTGTCGCGGGGTTAGAGGCCAATCTGCGCAAGCCGGTACCCGCCCATGTCAATTGGCTCTTTACTCTCGGCTCGGCGATCGCCGCGCTTATCGGCGTACAGATTTTTACCGGCATTCTGCTGCTGATCTATTATCGCCCGGGCGTCGACACTGCTTATCAAAGCATCGTGCGGATTATGGATGAAGTCCCGCTCGGGGGCTTTATGCGCTCATTGCACGTGTGGGGTGCCGATCTGATCGTCATCTTTCTCATTCTGCATATGGTGCGCGTCTTCGTCTATGCCGGTTACAAAAAACCGCGCGAGTTGACCTGGATTATCGGCGTGCTGCTCTTTGCCGTGATTCTCATCTTTGGTTTTACCGGTTATTTGCTGCCTTGGGACCAATTGGCGTATTGGGGTACAGTAGTGGCGACAGAGGCGCCGGCTTCGATCCCGGTCGTCGGGCCGATTACGCGTGAATTTATGCTCGGTGGCAGCGAAGTCGGCGATCCGACATTGGGGCGTTTTTTCGCGCTGCACGTGGTCGTGCTGCCGCTGGTATTACTCAAGCTTATGGCGCTGCACCTTTTTCTGATTCGCTATCAGGGTATCTCCTCGCTCCGGCGCACCGACGAACCGGACCCGACGCCCAATGAGATACGCGCGGAAGGCGGCGAGCCTTTTTTCCCCCACCACGTGTTACGGGATCTGACGACGACCTATTTGGTGCTGGGTTTGCTCGTCAGTCTGGCGATTCTCTATCCGGCGCATCTGGGCGATCCGGCGGACCCGCTGACTACGCCCTTGGGCATCAAGCCAGAATGGTATTTCCTGCCGGCTTATCAGTTGCTCAAATACGTGTCCGAAGTTGTCGGGGTGCAGATCCCGCCGCTTTTTATCGGGGTGTTGGTCCTGCTGCCGCTGCTCTTGGACCGCTCGCCTGAGCGGCATCCGAAACGGCGGCTGCGCGCGATTGGCGTAGGAGCTGTCGTTTTGGGTCTTATCGTGCTTTTGGGGCTGCTCGGTCATGTATCGGAGACGCGGCAGACGATTTTCGGCACCACTTATCATTTTGATATACAGGGCATACCGCATGAGGAGGTGCCCTAATGCGGATATTGCTCGCATTGCTTTTTGCCGTGCCGCTTTTTGCCGAGCCACCCGATCTCGAAGAAGTCGCCTGTACCTGGTGCCATTATGAAGAGGCGGAGGACTTTGCCGAGAGTGTGCACTATCTGCAGGGCTACTTGCTCTGCACCGACTGCCACGGCGGTTTGCCCTTTGAAGAGGACCCTGATTTAGCGAAGGTGCCCGAGGCGGGTTTTATCGGCAAGCCCGAGCGTGCCGATGTGGTTGAGGTTTGTGCGCAATGTCACAGCGGGCCGGCGGGTTTTTTTGCTCAGGGCCCGCACCACGAATGGCAGAATGAGGCCAATCCGACTTGTATAACTTGCCACAGTAACCATCGGATACTCGATGCGAGTCTAGCGCTGATGGATGAGACGTGCAGTCAATGCCATGATGAGTGGAGCGCCGCGCGCGATCGCGGAGAGAAGATCCGAGTCGAGTTGAAGGTGGGGGCCGAGCATTTGCAACGGGTGGCGATGGTGGTGGATTCTTTGGCGGGATTCGAGCGGTCGATGCAGAAGACGCGGCCCTTTATCGAGGATGCGGCGGCGGTTTTGCAGTCGGCGGACGCAGCGACGCACGCGCTGGATGTGCAGATGATCGAGGGGATGGTGGCGGAGGCTCGGGCAGAGCGGGGGATTGCTGGGGCGGAGGAGGTGGTGAAGGCCTATTATGAAAAGCAGCGGATGAAGCCGCGCATCATTTTTGCGGTTTGGGTGTTTGTATTGGTGAATGTGGGGTTGTTTTGGTGGAAGCGTAGGGATCTAGAAGAACAGACTTAGAAGGGGGAGTGCTATCTCAGGCTGCGGGGTGGAGGTCTGCCTATGTGGGTATGGCAGGCTGTCCTGGCGGAATGCGGAGGGGTGCAGCAACTACGCTCCCTTGGCGGTCGCCGTACAAATTGGCAAAGGTGGGACGATATGATGCGGACAATGGACTGTAGCCCGTGTCCACTCCGGCAGACCTCCGCCCCTTCGCTGTAATTGGGGCAGGCCTTTAAGTCTCGTTTGTGGGAAATGGATCTTAATCATGCTCTGGGTATATTGCAGCATGGTTATATTTTTTTGCCTTGACTATATACCCCATGGGGGTATATTGAAATATAGAGAAAGGCTGAATATGGCAAAAAAAGAAAAAGAGCAGAAACTTGTGCGGCAGCCACAAAAGGAAGCGCTGGGCCGTCGTCTCAACCGCATTGTCGGCCAGGTGCAGGGGATCGCTCGGATGGTCGATGAAGACCGCTATTGTGTTGATGTGCTGGTGCAATTGAGTGCGGTGAAGGCGGCGCTCAACCAGGTGTCGCTGCAGTTGATAGAAGACCATACCAAAGGTTGTGTGCGGCGGGCGATTCGCTCTGGGGACGGCGAAGAGGAAGTAATCGAGGAATTGATGGGTGTCTTGAAGAAACTGGCAAAATGAGCTGAGATGGCGACGGATATGCGGAAGAAACAGAGCTTCGATATCGAGGGTATGACTTGTGCGGCTTGTGTGCGGCGGGTCGAGCGATGCGTGTCGAGCATTGAAGGTGTCGAGTCGGTGGCGGTTAATTTGGCCACCGAGCGGATGGAGGTGTGCTTCGATCCCGAGGCGATCGGCGAGGAGGGCATAACGACGACGGTGGCAAAGGCGGGGTTCGCTGCGCGGTTGCGGTCTTTGCATGAGGTGATTCTCGGTGTCGGGGGCATGACGTGTGCGGCGTGCGTGCGCAGAGTCGAACGGCGTTTGGTAAAGGTAGAAGGGGTCGAGAAAGTGGCGGTGAATTTGGCGACCGAGACGGCGCATATAAAATATGTCGGAACGCGGTTGCGCGATTTGCGAGAAGCGGTTGTCGCTGCGGGTTATGAGGTGTTGGTCAGCTCGGAGGGTGCGACGGGTGATGCGCAGGCGCGCAGGCGGCGCGAGTTGGCCGTGCAGGTGCGCCATTTGCTTTGGGCATTATTGTTCTGGTTGCCACTTTTTGCTATAGAGATGGGGGATATGGCCGGACTACCGGTGCCCGCATTGCTTTCTTTTTCTTTATATCCGTCGCGTGTCGGTGTGCTGCATCTGCTGTTGGTGCTGCCGATGTTATGGATCGCTCGCAGGGTGTATATCGATGGCGCGCGCGCTATCTTGGGCGGTGGGCCCAATATGTTTTCGTTGATCGCCATCGGTACTACGGCTGCGTTTGCTTATAGCGCTTGGGGGTTGGGGACGATGGCATGGGGAGGAGCGGCGACATTTCATACCTACTTCCCGGCGGTTTCTACGATTATCGCGCTGATGCTTTTCGGGCGCTATCTGGAGGCACGCTCGCGGTTGCAGGCTGGAGAGGCGATGGGGGCGCTCTTGCGGCTCAAGTCGGAAAAAGCGGTGCTCGTAGAAGATGATGGGGAGCGGGAGATTGCGGCGGATGATATCGAGGTCGGAGATAATTTGCGGGTGCGGCCGGGCGAGCGGGTGCCGGCCGACGCTCGGGTTGTCGAGGGCGAATCGACGGTTGACGAATCGCTGCTGACGGGTGAGTCGCTGCCGGTGGGCAAGACTGTGGGAGATGAGGTGACCGGTGGCAGTGTCAATGGCGCGGGGTCGATGGTCGTAGAGGCGACGCGCGTCGGGCGGGACGCGCTCTTGATGCAGATGGCGCGTTTAGTCGAGGAAGCGCAGGCGGGTAAGGCGCCGATCGCGCGTTTGGCGGATGTGGTCTCGGGTTATTTTGTACCGGTGGTATTGGCCATCGGTTTTGCGGCGGGTGCGGGCTGGTTGTTAGCCGGAGAGAGTGTGGCTTTTGCGTTACAGGTCTTTGTCTCGGTGCTGATTATCGCTTGTCCGTGCAGCTTGGGATTGGCGACCCCGGCGGCGATTATGGTCGGCACGGGGCGGGGCGCGCAGTTGGGGATTTTGGTTAAAAGCCCTGAGGCGTTGGAGATAGCGCAGCGGTTGCATGTGGTGATGCTCGACAAAACGGGGACGATCACCGAAGGGAAACCGCAAGTGGTGGAGATCATACCGGCGGACGGATACGGCGAGGATGCGGTGCTGCACGTCGCGGCAGCGGTTGAACGGGGGTCGGAACATCCGTTGGCGGCGGCAGTTTTGGCTTGTGCTGAACAGCGCGGTGTTGAGGCGCCGGTGACTGAGGGCTTTGTGGCGCTACCGGGCAAAGGTGCGCGGGCGATGGTGGGGGCGGTGGCGGTGGCAGTGGGCAATCGCCGAATGATGGCGGAAGTTGGAATTGATGTACGGGAGGGCGGCGAGTTGCCGGTGCAACATCAAGAAAAAGGCGATGGTGAGTCTGTCGCGGGGCGGACGGTTGTTTATGTCGCTGTTGATGGTGGGCTGGCGGGGGTTATCGTCTTAGTGGATCGGCCGCGGCCATCGAGCAGGGACGATATTGCTCGTTTGCAGGCAAGCGGGTTGGAAGTCGTGATGTTGACCGGCGACAGTCGCGAAGCGGCGGAGGCGATTGCTAACGAGGTCGGTATCGATACGGTGCACGCTGAGGTTTTACCCGGCGATAAGGTGGCTGTAGTGCAAGTGTTGCAGCGGCAAGGTCACCGGGTGGCGATGGTCGGCGACGGGGTCAACGACGCGCCGGCGCTGGCGGCGGCCGATGTTGGTATCGCGATTGCTGCGGGCACGGATGTGGCGGCCGAATCGGCGGATATAGTGTTGATGCACAGTCGATTGACGGATGTAGCGCGGGCGATCGAGTTGAGCCGGGCAGTGATGCGGACAGTGCGGCAGAATCTGTTCTGGGCCTTTTTCTATAACGCGGCGGGGATTCCGTTGGCGGCGGGTCTGTTGTATTTGTTTGGCGGGCCATTGCTCAATCCGATGTTGGCGAGCCTAGCTATGGCCTTCTCCTCGGTGTCGGTGGTGGCCAATGCGTTGCGGTTGCGGCGTTTTGCTTGAAGATGCGCGGGCTTTTGGTCATATTATCCAACCGGATTAACACGGGAGTATGAACCATGGCTAAGATTCTAATGGTTGGCGCCTTTGATACCAAGGGCCCGGAGTACGCCTTCCTGCGCGAGCAAATTCTGGCGCGAGGTCACGAGGTGTTGGCGATGAATACCGGCGTTATTGGTGAGGCAAGCGCCTTTCCGGTAGATATTGGCGCCGATGAAGTAGCTACAGCTGGTGGTTCGTCGTTAGGCGTGTTGCGCGAGGTGGCTGACCGCGGTGATGCGATGAAAGTGATGAGCGAGGGCGCGGCGGTCGCGGCCAAGCGATTGCACGACGAGGGCGCATTCGATGGCATCGTCGGCATGGGCGGTTCGGGCGGCAGCAGCGTGGTGACGGCGGCGATGCGGGCGTTGCCCGTGGGGGTGCCGAAGGTCTGCGTTTCGACGGTGGCTTCGGGCGACACTTCGGCCTATGTCGGTGCGAAGGACGTAACGCTGATTCCGTCTATCGTTGATGTGGCGGGAGTCAACCGCATCTCGCGGGTGATTTTTACACGGGCAGCGGGGGCGGTCTGCGGCATGGTCGAGGCCGAACCACCGGCAGCTGACGACGACAAGCCGATTATCGTCGCGTCGATGTTCGGCAATACGACCGAGTGTGTCGGCACTTGTGTCGAGCACTTATCGGCAAAGGGTTATGAAGTGTTGGTGTTCCATGCCACCGGCGCCGGTGGCAAGACGATGGAATCGCTAGTCGACGAGGGCTTGGTCGACGCGGTACTCGATATTACCACCACCGAATGGGCGGACGAGATTTGCGACGGCGTATTTAGCGCCGGACCGGACCGACTGGGCGCGGCGGGGCGGGCGGGGTTGCCGCAATTGATCGTGCCCGGCTGCGTCGATATGGCCAATTTTGGCGGCATGGGCACGGTACCGCAGCGGTTTAAGAACGGCGACCGCGTTTTTTACGAGTGGAACCCCGCGGTGACTTTGATGCGGACCAGCGCCGAGGAGAATGCCCAGATGGGCAAGATCTTCGCAGAGAAAGCCAACCAGGCGATGGGGCCGGTGGCATTTCTATTGCCGCTGAAGGGGGTGTCTATTCTCGACGGCGATGGCGAGTTGTTTTGCGACCGCATCGCCGACCAGGCATTTTTTGACGCGCTCAAGATGAACTTGAACGACGGCATCGCCGTGTACGAAATAGACCATAATATCAACGATCCAGAATTTTCGGCGCGGGCGACCGAGTTGATGCTGGAACTGATCGACCAGAAATAGAAAGGCTAAGACGATGAGCGAGAAGAAGACTTTTGTAACGAGCGAGAATGTCGATACCCAGGTTTTCGACTGGGGCCGGTTGAGCTGGCTTTCGGAGCCGCTGATCACGGCGGCCGAGCGCTTTAGTTGCGGAGTGGTGACGCTGGAACCGGGCAAAGGCCACGTGCGCCACAATCATCCCTATAGCGAGGAAATCCTCTATGTGATCGAGGGTACGGGGATTCAGACGGTGGAGTTGGCGTCGGGCATGCTGGAAAAGGAGATCGGGCCGGGGGAGTTGGTACACATTCCGACGGCAATTTACCACTCGACGGTAAATAATGGCGAGGTGCCGATGAAGTTGATCGCGATTTATGCGCCGTTTGGGCCGGAGGCGGAATTGCGGAAGATGGAGGGGGTGGAGATTGAGGCGGCAGTGAAAGGGTAGCGGTGGTGCTACGCTGATTTTTGATTTTCCGTTTGCTCATTCTCGTGGACATCCTGTGTCACTCCGAGGGCACTAGCCAATTTCACTGTCCTGTGAAATTGGCTAGTGCAAAGCCGTTTATCAGAAAATAAAAAATAAGCTATGGCGACACAGTGTTTCCCCTGCCGATAAAGATGAGATAGAAAGAGGATTTATTCTCCTGCAAAGGGTAGAAGATTTCCTAAGGGGAAATGCGTTCCTTAACAAGAGTAGAAAATAATCCTACGGGAAAATGAGCAGGCGCACGCCTTTTATTAAGGATAGAGAGACCGAAAATGGCTTTTACCAGAGATGAAGTGTTAAAAAGGTTGCGGAATAATATCGCCGACGGAGTGCCGATTATTGGTGCAGGGGCGGGGACAGGGATCAGTGCCAAGTTTGAGGAGGTGGGTGGGGTGGATCTGATTATTATTTATAATTCGGGGCGCTTTCGCATGGCGGGAAGGGGATCGTTGGCGGGGACTATGCCCTATGGTGACGCGAACGCGATCGTAATGGACATGGCGGGGGAGGTGTTGACGGTGGTGGAGGATACGCCGGTGTTGGCGGGGGTTTGCGGGACGGATCCGTTTCGGCAGATGGAAGTCTTCTTGAAAGAAGTCGAGGCGATCGGTTTTGCCGGGGTGCAGAATTTCCCGACGGTTGGTTTGATCGACGGGTTGTATCGGCAGAACCTGGAGGAGACGGGCATGGGCTACGATCTAGAGGTAGATATGGTGCGCACGGCGCACGGTATGGGTCTGTTGACCACGCCTTATGCCTTTAAGCCCGAGGAGGGCGAGCAGATGGACGATGCGGGGGCGGATATTATCGTAGCGCATATGGGGCTGACGACCAAGGGCACGATCGGCGCGACGACCGCGTTGAACCTGGAGCAGTCGGTGGGCGCGGTGCAGGCGATATGCGACGCGGCGCGGGGGGTCAACGAGGAGGTGATTGTGTTGTGCCACGGCGGACCGATCTCCGAGCCCGAGGACGCCGAGTACGTGTTGCAGAATACCAAAGGTGTCAACGGTTTCTACGGCGCGTCGAGTATGGAGCGGTTGCCGGTGGAAGTGGCGATCACCGAACATATCAAGAAATTCAAGGCCATTGCTTTCTGAACGGAGTGTGATGATTAAAGTGTTAATTGAGGGGATGAGCTGTGAAAACTGTGTCGTCCACGCGCGCGAGGCGTTGGCTACCTTACCGGGAGTCGAGAGCGTGGAGGTGAGCTTGGAACCCGGCGAGGCGCGGATCGAAGGCGTGGTCGAGGACGAGGCCATTCGCCAGGTGCTCGCAGAAGAAGAATACACAGCCACCGCGATCATGCGCGGTTAATTATTAGATGAGGCCACTGAAGAAAGTTGAGACCAAGCGGCTCTTCGAGGCGGCGGCGCGGGATTATCCTCCGAAGGTCGAGCTCGCTTTTTTGCTGCAGAGCCTGGAAGACCCGCTCAACGTCGGTTCGATGTTCCGCATTGCCGATGCGTGCGGGGCGGTGGAGATCATCTTCACCGGCCTGACGCCGACGCCCCCGCACGAGGAGATCGACCGCACCGCCCGTGGGCACGAGCGGCGTATCGCCTGGCGGCGTATCGCCCGCATCGACGAGGCCGCCGCCGAACTTAAGGCGGAGGGTTATCATCTGGTGGCGCTAGAGACGGCGCAGGGGGCGGTGTGTTATCTCGAATATGACTATCCACAAAAAGTATGCCTGGTCCTCGGCAATGAGTCGAAGGGCGTTTACCCGCAGACGTTGTCGTTGTGCGACGGGGCAGTCTATATCCCGATGTACGGTAAGGGGCCGTCGATGAATGTACACGTGGCCGGGTCGTTGGTGGCCTATCGGGCGCTGATGGGACGGAGGTGAGCGGCTGGCGTCGAGTATTTTTTAGCGCGGCGCGATCATTCGCTAATAGCGTATAGGGTTTTATCAAAACAGATCGCTTTGTTTTACACACGGGAAAAGTATGCAGAAGAAGGTTTTGATCACAGGCGCCGCCGGTTTGGTCGGCGGTATTTTGCGCGAGGGCTGGGGCGACCGTTACGCGCTGCGGTTGACCGATATTCAACCAGTCGCCGATCTGGCGGCGCACGAAGAGTTTATGCCGATGGATATCACCCGCTACGAAGAATTCCTCGCCGCCTGCCTGGGTGTGGACACCGTGATACACTTGGCGGCCGACCGCAGTCCGCGCGCCGAGTTTTACAAGACGCTCTTGGATCTGAATGTCATCGGCTGCTACAATGGTTTCGAGGCCGCGCGGGAGGCGGGGTGTCGCCGCATTGTCTTCGCCAGCAGTGTCAATGCAATCCTAGGATATCGCTTCGAGCAACCGACCTTCCCCGATTCGCCAGTTTTTCCGCTCAATGTGTACGGGGCGACCAAGTGTTTTGGCGAAGCGTTGGGGCGAGTCTACGCTCACCAGCACGGGTTGTCGAGTATTTGCGTGCGATTGAGCAGCCCGCGTTTCGACCAGGGCGGCGATTGGGACCCCGACGATCCATGCGATATGATTAGCCCTCGCGATACGGCGCAACTTTTCGCGCGTTGTATCGAGACCGAGGATGTGGATTTTACCATCGTGCACGGGTCTTCACGGCACAAGAACGGTTGGATGGATATTGCGGAGACGAGTCGGGTTTTGGGCTACGAACCGCAAGATGGCACGGCCTTTCCGAGAGCGCAATAAAAATGGTCGCGGATGGAACGAGCGTGCCATTGGTCGAAGCTATAGGGAGATAAAGGAGAGTATGGCAGATAAGATGAAGGTATTGGTGACCGGCGCGGCCGGGCTGGTCGGAGGTCATTTACGCGAACACTGGGGCGATCGTTACGAGTTGCGGTTGGCGGATGTCAAGCCGGTGGGAAATTTGGCGGCGCACGAGGAGTTTGTGCAGATGGACATCACGCAATACGATGCTTTTCTCACCGCCTGCCAGGGTATGGACGCGGTGGTGCATCTGGCGGCGGACCCGAGCATGGCGGCCGAATTTTACAAGACGTTGTTGCCTTTGAATATTATCGGTTGTTACAACGGCTTTGAGGCGGCGCGGGAGGCGGGCTGTCGCCGCATCGTCTTCGCTAGCAGCATCAACGCCATCCTGGGCCACGACCAGGAGGAGCCGGTGCCGTGGCAGGCGCCGGTCTACCCGGTCAACGTCTATGGGGCGACGAAGTGTTTCGGTGAGGCACTGGGGCGGGTTTACGCGCACCAGCATGGGCTCTCGTGTATTATGGTGCGCATCGGCGCGGCCGCGTGGAAGCAGGCCCCCGACCAGGACCCGCCGCGGCGGGAAGCGGGTATTACCCCCCACGACCAGGCGCAGCTTTTTGCCCGTTGTCTGGAGGCGCCCGACGAGGTCGATTTCAAAATCGTGCACGGCACGTCCGACCATACAAGACAATGGATGGATCTGGAGGTGTCGCGCGAGTTGGGTTACGAACCAGAGGACGGTACGGCGCAATTCTGAGTTAGCTGGGGCAATTTAAATACACGAGAAAACCGGATCGCCAACGAATGGGACGATCCGGTTTTCTCGCCTAAGGCTAATGGGGTTTATATTTGTTCAAGTGCCTGCGCGAATTTTGCGGCCGTTGCCGTCGTAGTCGCTATAGACGCCGACGAGTCGGCCCTCCTCAAAAGCGCCTATCCGCCCGATACCGCTTTGGCGGTATTCCCACTCGCCCTCGGTTTTACCGTGGTCGTACTGGCTGCTCTCCATCGGGCTGCCGTCCGGGTAAAAAGCGCGGCAGTAGCCGTGCCTGACTCGTTCGCCGCTCTCCGAATCGACATAATACTGATATTCTTCGACGACCTGATTTGTATGCGAGTCGGTGCGGATTTCTATTTGTAGCTCCGGCTGCAAGCGATGACGAGCAATCCTAAGAGCCAATATACCCGTTTCATAGTTCTCCTCCTTTCAATACGCAGACCGGGACACGCCGATTGCATAGTAAAATTGGCAAAAATAATTCCCGAAGCGAATAGCTATCGCTTGACTGCTTGCCGCTATTGGCGACATTGCCGCAAGTAAAATATCTTGCTTAAGAGGAGTAGTATTTGGAAGATGGTTGCTGGCAAATAAAAAACAAATCGTCTCAAAAATGCACAACTGTACCGATGTGCAGTATATTTACAAGGATTTTTATACCGATCTGTTGGCGATGAACAACTAGCTACCCGAGCGATAGGGATTCAATGTCCGAGCGCGGCTTTTTACTGCATGTCTTCCACCGTTTGCACAAAGGGCGCGATGCGCTATATGCGGTAGGCAAGCTAGAAAACGGCGAGACATTTGGGCTGATGGATACTCGTGTAAGGCCTTTTTTTTATTGCCGCGTGTCGGACCGCGAGGCGGTGGCGCGGCGCGCACGAGAAGGTGGGGCGGGGCTATTGGACAGTCGTTATGAGACGGTCGATGGCGAAGCAGTGTTTCGCGTCGAATGCCCGCGTGTCGGTGCGCTGCGGCGGTTGGGCCGGCAACTCGAACAGGACGGGGTCCGCACCTATGAGGCGGATCTGAATTTCGGCCTGCACTGCCTCATGGAACAAGGCCTGCGCGGTGCGGTGTGGATCGACGGCGAGTGGCAGACGGGCAAGGGCGTAGACCGCGTCAATGTAGACGCGGTGTTATCGCCGGTCGAGTGCGAGCCGGAGTTGGCGCTGTTGGTACTCGACATCGAGACCGCCCCGGATGCCTCGGAGGTCTACGCGGTGTCGTTGGTCGGCGGTGGCACCGAGGCCAAGCACCGGGTAGAGGAGATCCATCTGGTGGGCGAAACGGCGGTGGCCGATCCAGATAATCTGCGTTGTCATGCCGACGAGTGCACGTTGCTCGAAGCACTGGCGGCGCGGGTGCAGGAGATCGATCCGGATATCCTCTCGGGGTGGAATGTTATCGATTTCGACCTCAAAGTGTTGCAAGCGCGTTTTGAGGCGCACGGGCTCTCGTTTAACCTCGGTCGCACGCAAGACCCTTCGTCGTATCAGGAGGGCAAGGTCTGGGGCGGTAGTCGAATGGTGGTTTACGGGAGGCAGATCCTCGACGCGTTACATTTGGTGCGCGCGACCTTGCAGCGCTACGACGACTGGCGGCTTGGCACGGTCGCCCGTGCGGTGCTCGGCCGTGGCAAGACGCTGGAACCCGAAGACGACGAGACGATGCCCGACGCCATCGTCAATGCCTACGAGCAAGACCGCGCGGCTTTTTGCACGTATTGCCTAGAGGACTCGCGGCTGGTTTGGGACATTCTCGCCAAAGAGGGGCTGATCGAGTTGACAGTGCGTCGGGCGCGCTTGACCGGTTTGCCTTTGGAGCGGGCGTGGGGTAGCGTCGCGGCCTTCGATTTTATGTATATCAGCGCCTTGCGCCAACGCGGGTTGGTCGCGCCGACGACGGGGGTGGACCGCCGGGAGGGCAAGGGCGCGCCGGGGGGGCTGGTCATCGAGCCGCAGGTCGGTCTGTATCGCCATCTTTTTGTTTTTGATTTCAAGAGCCTGTATCCGTCGATTATGCGGACCTTTAATATCGACCCTGTCAGCTATGCGCAGGCCGGGGCAGATGCGATTACCGCGCCTAATGGCGCGGGTTTTGCCCGAGAGCGGGGCATTTTGCCGGCGATGCTCGAAGAATTCTGGGCGCAGCGCGAAGAGGCGAAAGCGCGGGACGACGCACTAGCCTCGTATACCTACAAGATCATTATGAATTCTTTTTATGGCGTCCTTGCGACGGGCAGTTGTCGTTTTGCGTCGGATGAGCTCGCCGGAGCGATCACCGAGTTCGGGCACTATATCCTGCGCTGGGCGCAGGAACGTTTGCAGGAACGCGGCGTGCGAGTGATCTATGGGGATACGGATTCGGTTTTTGTCGACCCGGGTTTGGCCGACGAGTGCCCCGCGGTTGAAGCGCAGGCAGTGGGCACGGCGCTCTGCGCGGAGGTCAACGACGAGTTGGCGCGGCATATCGAAGCCGGATACGGGGTCGAGTCGCATTTGGAACTGGAGTTCGAGAAATACTATCCGCGCTTCCTGTTGCCGCCGATGCGCGGCAGCGAGCGCGGTCGTGCGAAAGGGTATGCCGGGTTGCGCGGCAGCGGCGCCAACGAGCGTCTCGAAATCGTCGGCATGGAGGCGGTGCGCCGCGATTGGACCAAGTTGGCGCACGAGTTGCAGCGTCAACTATTGGATCTGCTCTTCCACGATGCGGGGCCGGAAGCGATTGAGCAGTGCGCGGTGGAGTCGGTGCGCGCGTTGCGCGCCGGCGAAAAGGACCAGGATTTGATCTATCGCAAGAGTTTGCGCAAGCCAGTTGCCGACTATACCCGCAATGTGCCGCCGCACGTGCAGGCGGCGCGTCTTCTGCCCCGACCGCGGGGCGTGATCCAATACGTGGTCACTTGTGATGGTCCACAACCCGTCGGTCGCTTGAGTGCCCCGCCCGATTACGAACACTATGTGCGCAAGCAGATCGAGCCGCTATTGCGCACCATCGCTCAGGTCAGTCCGATCGATGTGGAATCGGCGATGAAGGGGGTGACGAGTCTCTTTGGCGCGGAAGTTTGGGCGGGTCTGAAACGGAAGGCATAAAAAAGGCGAGTCGTTTGGGCCTCCCTATGTGAAGCAATTTTCTGTTGCGCTATTCTAACTTGCCGCGCATGGCCGCGCGTTGTTTCTGCTTCTCGGATTCGGTGCGCTTTAACTCGGATAATTCGCTTTTCAGTTTGTGTAACTGGGTGCTGACCTTGTTGTGGTTGCCTTGCACTTTCAGTTGTTCACGGTCGTTGACATTTGTGCTAGATTTGGCCTTGCCGAGGTTGCGCCTAGCTTCCAAGAGGCGTTGGTTTAACGCCTCGATGGCCTTGCGCATGCCCTTAAGCAGCTGTATCGTCACTATTTTGACGGCGATGGATCCAGCCATAGCAAAGAGGGCGGCGAGAATCGCTATGCGTTCGACATTGAATTCCACTTAAGTCTCTCCTGATCCGTCCTAAAAATAGACAATTATTGATTCGGATTCAAATATAGTATTTGGCATTAACCGTTAAGGTTGGGTGCGATCAGTCTGGTCGCGGGGTGTGTCTCCGGGCGTTTTTAGTCCCCTCGGACCGTCGTCACGACCACTCTCCCTGCGATCAGGCCCTTTACCACCAACTCCACCCCGAAAAACGCGCTGCGTCACAGTTCATTACCAGACCTCGGCAACTTTAATGGTTTCTATTAGGTTTTTTGGCTTGTCCGAAAAAGATCCCGTGTAACATCGCGCGATTGTCCTTGAAGGCTTTGGCGGTTTCCGCTCGCGAAAGCGTCGCGATAAGCACTAGATCGTCTGTTAAGACCAGACCTCGCGGAAAAAGCGCAACCAGTTGTTGTGAAAAATGCCCTCGACGTCCTCGGTGGAGTAGCCTTTGTCGCGCAGCAGGCTGTCGAGTTTTTGCAGGTCGGCGATGGTGTCGAGGTCGCCCGGGGTCTGTTCGGTGCCGTAGCCGCCGTCGAGGTCGGAACCGATGGCGGCGTGGCGGGTGTCGCCGGCGAGTTGGCAGACGTGGTCTATGTGTTCGGCGACGGAGGCTAGGGTGAGCACAGAGGGGCTGGTTTCGCCCTTGATCCACCCGGGGTAGAGCATCCAGGCGTCGAGCGCGGTGCCGATGACTCCGTCGCGTTCGATGATCGCCTTGATCTGTTCGTCGGTGAATTGGCGTTGGTTGGGCACTAGGGCGCGGCAGTTGTTGTGGCTGGCCAGGACCCGGCCAGAGAAATTGTCGAGCGCTTCGTCGAAAGCTTGGTCGGCGAGGTGGGTCAAATCGAGTACGATGCCGGCTTTTTCCATCTCTTTGAGTAGCGCGGGCCCCTTTTCGGTCAGGCCGCCTTCGGTGCCGGTGCCGTGAGCGTAGGCGCTGATGCCGTAGTGCGATAGCGAGACGACACGCAGGCCGTCTTCATACCAGGCGTGTACTTGTTCGGGCCAGACGATGGGGTCGGCGCCTTCCATGCTGAGAATAAAGCCGAGGGGCTCGGCGGAAGTGTCGGCGTTTTGCTGCCAGACACCCACGTGTGCGTCGAGTGTCTGGGTGTCGCCGATCATGCGGATCTTGTTTTGCGCTTCGAGCACGCGGTAGTAGGCGAGCTGGCCCTGCGCGCGGCCGTAGGATATTTCCTGGTGCGCGGCGTCCTTGGGATTCGATCCCGGATGGGTGGCGCGGGCGATGACGGTGACGACGGAGAGGAAGACTTCGCCTTTGCGCATTTCGGGCAGGGTGGTGGTGCTACGGCCGCGACCAGGTTCGGTAATATTGCGTTCGGTCTCGTGCGTGCGCAGCGCAAAATTTTCCAGGTTGAGGTCGCGGTTGCCGTTGATGGCGTTCATCGAGAGGTCTAGGTGGGCGTCGATTAAGAGCATGTCGTAGTTCCTTTTTTTGGTGATGCTGCGAGAATGTTCTGATGCCAGATAGTGTGGCGTTGGCTGGTTCATAGTGGATTTATTGTTTTTAACTTGCCACGGTATGTGCCTTTTCCAACGCTTGATACTCTACAATCATTTCGCGGTACACCGCCACCGCTTCTTTGTCTGGCTTAATCGTCGAACCCGCGACAGGCTCGGTAAACGGCGCGACCGTTTCTTGCCACGAAACCGCATTGCCTGTGGCCGACTGATGCCCGTGCGCCGCGCACAATGCTGCGCCCAGCGCTGCCGAATTCGCCGTTTCAAAACGGTGTACCGGGCAGTTGTGTACATCGGCGTAGATGCGCAGGATCTCGGCGTTGGCCGAGGCGCCGCCGGTGACGTAGAGCGAGGAAATGTCGACGCCCATCCAGCGTGCGTGGATGCTCGAAGAGAGCGCCTGGGCTTCGATAACGGCGCGGATATTGGCTTTGGCGTCAGCTTCGTTGAGGTCTTGGCGCACGACACTCGGCTCGGAGACTTTCGGTACGATCTCGGGGGAGAAGTAGGGCAGCATTAGGCCGCCATTGTTACCGGGCACGGTGATGCGCAAGGCTTCGGCGAAGCTTCCCCAGTCGAAATGATAAATGTCGCGCACCGCTTCGCGCGCGAGGCTGCCGTTGAGATAGCAGGTCAGCGCCATATAGTGCTCGCCGTCGGGTGAGGCAAAGACGGCGCCCTCGCCGGTCTTGGAAGTGCGCGGTTGGTCCATGCAGGCGAAGAGCGTATCGGAGGTGCCCAGGCTCAGCGCGACCTGGCCGGGTGTGACGAGACCGAGGCCGATTAGACTGCAGGGATTATCGCCGGAAAAAGGCAAGACCAGACAGTCTTTGGCGAAACCGTAACGGCCCATAAAATAATGGCTGATGGTGCCGACGGCTTGGCCTGAGGGGGCGATGGGCAGCAGTTTGTCGGTGAGGTCGGGGGCGGTGGCGTCCAAGGCTGTCAGGCTCCATTCGCGTGCGGCGATATCCATCATATTGGTGCCGCTGCCGTCACCGGGGTCGACGCCGACGAGTTTACCGGCGAGCAGGCTGGCGATATAGGAACTGACCAGGCCGATATATACAGTGTTATTATAGGCGTCCGGCTCGGTCTGGTGGAACTTGCGGATCTGCGGACCGCTGAAACGCTCGAAGGCAGTATTGCCGGTCAGTTCAAGCAGCTTGTCTTGGCCACCGACGCCGTCTTCGATTTCGGCGCATTGAGCTGATGTGGAGGTATCCATCCAGATCGGTGTGGTGTCGCGGGAGAAGATGCCGGCGAGCTGGTCTTTGAGCGGAAGGGCCGAGGATATGTTTTGTAGGGCGGGTGCGGCGGTGTTGTTGAGATAGACGGTGCCGTGTTGTTGGCCGCTGCCGGCGATGGCTTCTATCTGGCTTAGGTCGTGGTCTTGGTCTTTGAGCGTTTGCAGCAGCAAGTCGAGGGCTTCGGCCCACATCAGCGGGGCGCTGTGTACGGCGCCATTCCCGAGATCAAAGACGCCGTTTTCGACGCCATAGGCCGCTTTGAAGTGCTCGTCGAAGTTAATTGATTCTTCGGCGACGATCGTATTATTTTCTGTGTCGATTAGCAGGCCGGTGATGGACTGGGTGCTCGAATCGATGCCCAGATACTTGCTCATTAAAATTCCCTTCTTTATTGTTTTATGTCCGATAAGGGCTAAACTTAAGTAATTATTCTAAAGGAAAGCAATGTCATGCAGGCAGTAGTCGCACCATCGCAAGCCGCAGGAGGCCTAACCGAGTTCGATCCGGAAGTCGAAGCGATTATCCGTGCCGAAAATAAGCGCCAGCACAATAAAATCCGTTTGATTCCGTCCGAAAACTACACCAGCCAGGCGGTGCTCGAAGCCACCGGTTCGATCCTGACCAACAAATATTCCGAAGGTTATGCCGGCGAGCGCTATTACGAAGGCCAGCAGCAGATCGACAAGATTGAAGAGTTGGCTGTCAAACGCGCCAAGGCCGTCTTCGGTGCCGAGCACGTCAATGTGCAGCCTTATTCGGGCTCGCCGGCGAATCAGGCGGTCTATGTCGGTCTCTGCGCGCCGGGCGATGCGGTGATGGGTTTGTCGTTGGCGCATGGTGGGCATCTAACACACGGCGATAAGGTCAGCATTTCGGGAATGCATTATAAATCGGTGCAATACGGGGTGCGAAAGGAAGACGGGCTGATCGACTTCGATCAGGTCGAGGCGTTGGCCAAAGAACATCAGCCCAAACTGCTTTTTTGTGGCGGTACGGCCTACCCGCGTGTCGTTGACTTTGCGCACTTCGCCGAGATCGGACACGCGGTCGGCGCGATCGTGGTCGCCGATATCGCGCATATCGCCGGGCTGGTCGCGGCCGGTGTGCACCAGAGCCCGGTGCCGCATGTCGATGTGGTGACGACGACGACGCACAAATCACTGAGAGGGCCGCGCGGCGGCATGATCATGTGCAAGGCGCAATATGCCGCCGCGATCGACAAGGCGGTCTTCCCGGGCTTGCAGGGTGGCCCGCACAATGGCACGACGGCGGCGATTGCCGTGACACTGAAAGAAGCAATGGGTGTCGAGTTTAAGGCCTATTCGCAACAGGTGGTCGACAATGCGAAGGTATTGGGCGAAGAATTATCGGCGCGTGGTTTTGCGCTGAGTTCGGGTGGGACCGACAACCACCTGATTCTCATCGATGTTACCGACAAGGGCGTGACGGGGTATCAGATGGCCAAGGCCTTGGACCAAGCGGGGATCGTCTGCAACTTCAACCGCGTCCCCTTCGACTCGCGGCCGGCAAAAAGGCCGAGCGGCATACGCATTGGCACGCCGGCGATTACTAGTCGGGGTTTTGGCGCCGATGAAATGAAGCATTTGGCAGAGTGGATGGATCGCGTGGCACAAGTGCGGGCAGACGAAGGGAAAGAGCTCGACGATCGCAAGAAGGCCTACGCTGAGATCCGGGCTGAAGTACGGGCGTTATGCGACCGTTTTCCGGCGCCCGGCCTACTCTATGGCGAGGACGGGCAACCGCTCTAAGTGCTGTTTGCGCCGTTGGAAAAAAGGTATAAACCATGTCGTTTACATGCCGAGTTTTGTAAAAGCCCACACAAGGGCGATAAGTACAAAGATCGGTACGGCGATACGTTCGCGGGACATAGGTAAACCTCCGGGGAGTTGAGGGGCCTATGTGACTGTTTTCATTTAATATATACCAGCGATTTCGCAATATCCAGTAAAAATGGTCGCAAACTCATGAAAATCAAGCGGATTGAACTTTTTGTCGTCAATGTACCCGAACGCCACTGGTGGTGGTCCGATGACACTTATGGCCAGCCTTTACACCAGCGAGCCGAACATGGGGTCTGCGCCGTCGAGACCGATCAGGGGTTGACGGGGCTGACGCAAATCGAGCGTTTTACGCCCGATAAGACGATCAATACAATGCTTAATAGCTGGCTGGGGCGAGATTTGGGGACGGTTAATTTGGCCGAGCCGGAGGCGATGATGGCCAATTCGTTCGAGCAAGTCGTGCTCGATTTGCGCGCTCAGGCGTTGGGGGTGCCGGTTTGGCAATTGCTCGGCGGGCGGCTTCGAGAGTGGGTGCCGATTACGCAATGCACCGGCTATAAGACACCGGAGCATACGGCGGAAGACGCGCAGTGGGGGTGGGAGCGCGGGTTTCGTTGTTATAAGATGAAGTGCATTACCGCCGCTGAAAAAACGCCGGCAGAACGATTGCGCTATGTTGTCGATCGCATCGAGGCGATCCACAGAATCTTGCCCGATATGGCGGTGCGTCCCGATATCCGCTGGCGGCTCGAAGAAGTGTGGGTGGCACAGGAATTGGCCAGGCGGCTCAAAGGTCATCTTGTCGAATCATTAGAGAGTCCTATTGCCAAAGGCGCGGCGGCCGGCACCTTTTCCGAATGGCGGCGTTTGCGTGAGTCGATCCACCTGCCGATCGGTGATCACGTGCGCGATGGCGACGACTTAGTGCGTCGTTTCCAAGCGGGGGCCTTGGACTACGCGATTGTCGGTGGCCCGACGCATACGGCGACTTTGGCGCATTCTCGTTTGGCGGCAGATTTGGGTATGGGCGGTTGGTCGCAGACGGTGGCCTATGGGCCGGGTGCGGCGATGGGCTTGCATCTGGCCGCGTGCATGCCGCATCTGTCTCAGCCCTACGATATGGTCGGGCCGATGGCATGGCAGCACGATTTGACGAATGAAGCGTTCGAGTTTGCGGGTGGAGCGTTGCGGGTGCCGGATCGTGCGGGGTTGGGTTTTACGTTGGATAGGGAGGCGGTGAAGAAGTATTTGGTGCGGGAACAGGTGTTTGAGTAGTTCACACTGCGGTATGGGGGGCGGCTTTCGGGCAAAGCTAAGGCGGCCCTATCGGTTTGTGGGAGGTCGGGTAAGCGGCGTGGCAGAGCCGCCTTAGTGGGCTGCGGGAGCGGGGCGATATAATTCAATCGATGGCTTTGGGGAGGCTTTTCCCTACAGCCGCCCCTCGCCCCTTCGCTGCTAAAATAATTTTGAAATTTGCCCATCTTTCTCCTTTTCACCATTCTAATCTAAATCTTGAGATCCAAGTATTGAAATCAGAAGCATCGAAGGGCTGATGGAGGGCTTCACCGTAGCGGTTTGGGTCGCCTATTTTACAGGATAGCAAAATCGGCGACCCACCCTCGGAACTCGCCAGGAGTCGGACGAGCTCCCGCGGAGCGCGTATCGAAATCGATACGTGTATGAGCGTAAGGGGGAAGCCCGTCCCACTGATCTAGCCTACAACGACAATTCACATCCCTAAAAAGAAGAG
>DQLG01000834.1 GCA_015660315.1 Candidatus Latescibacterota bacterium | reverse complement strand
TAGCGCAAAAGCCGTTTACGCGATGCATTTGCCGTTTATTGTGAGCTAACTTTTGTAGGGCAGTAACCACTCTTCCGCGATGCCCAAATCGAAACCCGGGCCGCGCGAGGCAAATTCCAGATAGCTATTTTGCGGCACCAACGCTCCCGGTTCGGAAACTTCCGCGAGCGGGATGCCCGGATCTGAACCGATATAATATTCCCCCCAAGGCGCGTTGGGCACCGCCCAGGTCAGATGCTGTCCGTAGGGGTCGCGGCCGCCGCCGTGTAGGCAGACCTCGATACCGGCGGCCTCGGCCATATGGCAGATCTTGAGGCAGGCGGTCATGCCGCCGACCCAGTGGATATCGGGTTGCAGAATGTCGAGGGCGCGGTGCTCGATAATTTGCTGGTAGGGGTAGGGAGTGTAGAAATGTTCGCCGCCGGCCAACGCTTGCCAAGGCAAACGCTCTTTGAGGTCGATATGGCTCTTGATGTCCTCGGGGATCAGACACTCTTCTAGCCAGCGCAGCTTATAGGGCTTAAGGCGTTCGGCGAGACGGACGCTGTACTCAACGTCGAAGGCCATATAACAATCGAGCATTAGCTCGCAGTCGTCGCCGATCGTTTCGCGCGTTTCGGCGACTCGTCGCTCGTTTTGCTCCAAGCCCCATAAACCGTCCGCCGGTCCGTATTGACAGGGCAGTTTGAAGCCTTTAAACCCCAGCTCCTTATACCAGTCGACATCGTCGCCGGTCGCATAAGTAAAGATCCGTTCCCTAACCGGGCCACCGATGAGTTGATAGACGGGTTTTTGCTGCAGTTTGCCGGCCAAATCCCATAGTGCTAAATCGACCGCGCTGATGGCGACCGTGGCGATGCCGACGGTGCCAAAGGATTTAGAGACCCGGAACATCATATCCCAGGCCTTTTCGATCGCCAGACAATCCTCACCGACGAGAATGTGGGCGAAGGCGTCTTCGATGACGGCAGCGGCTGGCCGGCCGGCGGAGGTGCCGAGGCCCCAAGTGCCGTCTTCGGCCGTGATCTTGACGGCGAAACCCGGCCATTGGCTGGCGGCATAGAGCTGGCGGCGCGGTTTGAAACGCGGAAAGCGGGACATCGGGTTGGCCACCTCGATCTCGGTGGGCCAAGCTTTGCGGCGGGCTTCGCTCTTTTGCGCGGGGGCGGTCGAGGCGGAAAGTGTGCCGCCGGCTTGGGACCTGGCGGCTAATAAAGGGCCGTCGGGCCGTTCGACGCGGACTAAGTCAACGGATTTTATTTTCAATTGGCTTTGCCTTAGCGATCGGCGAGATCGCGCTGGAATTGTTCGGCTTCGGCGGCGGTGAAACCGCGGAGCAGGATGCGGTCTTGCACCTGGTTGAGCAGGGGGTTGAAGTTTGCCCAACGATCGCCAATTTTCAGGCCGAGTGGTTGTTTGAGATTGACCGTGTTGTCGCTGAATTCTTGCATTTTTTTGCTGCCATAGGCGTTGAGCCGGGCGGCGACTATCTTTGTCTGGCTGCCGCCGTCGGCGATTTTGCAGGCGACGATATTCCACTCGGTCAACAGGGGTTCGGAAGCGACGAGGTAGGTGACGGCGGCGCCGCCGCCGGTAAACTCGACCGTATCCCAGTTGGCGTATTCGGAGCCCTTGGTATCGCCTAGTAGTTTGGCGGGTACAACCTGTATGGAGAGCGGTTGCGGTTTGTCTTCGCCGCAGGCTGCAAACAATAACAGTAGGATCAGGCCGTATACCATTGGAGTTACTGCTTTCTGCGTTTAGCCGTTGCCGCCCCAGGCGAGGGCTTCGGCTTCGGCTGGGGATAGCGTGAGGTCGTCTTCTGTCGGCGTGGCGTCCGGTTCGTTCCAGGCGGCGAGCAGATCCGCCAACCCAGCGAGGGTGGTGGTGGTCAGCAGCTGCTGTCGCAACTCGGAGGCGCGGGGCAGGCTCTTGAAGTAGAGGGCCAGATGCTTGCGGGTTTCGAGGACACCAACGCGCTCTCCTTTATAATCGGCCATCAGCTGCAGTTGCTCAAGCGCTAATTCAACGCGCTCGGAAAGCGTCGCGCCGTCGCGCCCGGAGAAGATCCAGGGATTGGCCATCGCCGCGCGGCCGATCATTACCGCCGCGCAACCCGTTTCCCGCTGCATCCGGCGGGCACCGGCTAAGTCCAGCACATCGCCATTGCCAATGATCGGAATCGAAGAGTTCTCGACGGCGCGAGCGATCCAATCCCAGTTGGCCTGGCCCTTGTATTTTTGCACTACGGTGCGCGCGTGGATCGCGACGGCTTTGGCGCCGGCGTCTTCGCAGCGTTTGATGACCTCAAGGATATTGATATCGCTGTCGTCCCAGCCCAGTCGCGTTTTGACAATGACCGGTACCGAGACGGCTTCGACAGTGCGTTGCACGGCGGTGTAGAGCCGGTCGAGGTCGCGTAAATAGGCAGCACCGCAGCCTTTTTCGACGATTTTCGGCACCGAACAGCCGAAATTTATATCGACAATTTGGGCGCCGCGCCGCTCGAATTCTCGCGCGCCGTTGGCGATCAGGTCGATATCGTTGCCGTAGATTTGCGCGGCCAATAGCGACAGGCGGGTGTCGGCGTAGATCTGGGCATCGGAGAAGTCAAGCATCTGCAGGCTTTTGCGTGAGCGAAGGCCGATCGACCGGCAGTTGATGAACTCGACGCCGACGAGACCAGCGCCTAGCCGGGCGCAGATTAGGCGAAAAACCCAATTTCCCACCCCCGCCATTGGGGCGAGGGTGAGAATGGGCATGTCGGGCTTATAAGGGCTGAGTTGGTACGGGCCGATCTGCATGGGTGACAGGGCAGGCTTATAGCGGGTTTTCCGGTTGCAACTGGGCGGCGATGGCTTTTTCTTGCTCGGCCTCGGGGATCATGCCCTTGCGTTGGTAGAACATGGAGAGACTGGTATGGGCGAGGAAGTCGTCGGGGTTGTATTCGACGGCTTTTTGCGCGCAACTAAGCGCTTGGTCCAAGTCGCCCAATTTCTCATGGCAATGCGCCATGGATTGGTGCACATCGGCGAATTTTGGGTCGAGATCGAGCGCTTGGGCGAAGTCGTCGAGGGCGCCGGCGAAATCCTGCTGGGAGAATTTTATCATACCGCTCTTATACAGTGCTATTTTGTCCTGTGTTGCCATGGCTTATTGCTCCGCTTGGCGGGGATTAAGGCTTAGTAGTCCAAAGATATGGTCGAAAACTTTGTCGGGCGGCCCCGAGCCATCAACGCGTGTGAGTAGATTCTGTTGCTGATAATGGGTGACGACCTCGGAGGTTGTGTGTTGGTAAATATAAAGGCGTTCCTTGACGACTTGTGCGCTATCGTCATCACGTTGTTCGAGCCGCCCGGCAATTTCGGCGGGTGGTGGAGCGAACAACAGGTGGTAAATCTGTCCGGTTACAGGGTCGATTCGCCGGCCCGTGCCGCGTTCAATCAAAGTGCAGTCGGCGACCTCAATCAGAATGACTGCGTCGAGCGGCAGGTCGCGTTGTTGTAGCATTGTGTCGAATGCCTTGGCCTGGCGCAAGGTACGTGGAAATCCATCCATGATAAAACCGCCGGGTGCTCGATCGATGGCATCGAGCACCAATTCCACGACAAGGTGGTCGGGCACGAGTTGCCCGTCACTAAGGTATTCAGCGGCAAGGATGCCAAGATCGCTGCCTTCAACGCAAGCCTGGCGCAACATTTCGCCGGTGGATATGTGAACAAGACCAAAACGTTGTGCAAGACGGGTGGCCTGGGTGCCTTTCCCGGAGGCGGGGGCGCCCAGTAACATCAGGTGCATATGGTTCCTAATAGCAGTTGTAAATGGCCGGAAGCTGTTAAAAATAAAGAGATAATATAGGTTCGTGCAAATGTGTGGAATACGAGACTGAAACCGACTGTGCAAGCATTTGCTAGGCGGATACGGTATATTTTGTAAATGGTGTTAAGAGTCTATTGCACAAAGGAGAGTATATGTTGCGCTGGATTTTTTTAAGCCTCGGATTATTGGCCGTACCCATAGAGGCACAGCGGGATTTCGATCTGGAATATGTCGAGGGCATCGAGCCCCTGAGCTATGTGGCCTATCGCACGGTTGGTCAATTGCAGATCGATGGCAAGTTGGACGAGCCGTCTTGGCAGCGGGCAGCCTGGACGGCGGCCTTTGTCGATATCGAGGGGCAGCGCAAGCCATTACCGGCTTTTAAAACGCGCGCCAAGATATTGTGGGACGACGAGTATCTCTATCTGGCGGCCGATCTCGAAGAACCGCATGTCTGGGCGACCTATACCGAACGGGACGCTACGATCTACCACGAAAACGATTTTGAGGTCTTTATTGATCCAGACGGCGATACGCATCAATATTACGAGTTCGAAATCAACGCGCTCGGTACCGAATGGGATCTCCTGCTGGTCAAACCTTATCGCGACGGCGGCCCGTATATGAGCGCCTGGGATATTAACGGGTTACAGACGGCGGTTGCGGTTTGGGGAAGCGTCAATAATCCGCGCGACGAGGACCAGGGCTGGTCGGTGGAGATGGCTTTGCCGTGGGCGGTGCTCAAAGAGGCGACGCGCGATAAGGTGCCTCCGCTCGACGGCGATCAGTGGCGGATTAATTTTTCCAGGGTTCAGTGGGCGGTCGAATACGATTCGGGTAGCTATATCAAAGTGGAAGGCAAAAGCCCCGACAACTGGGTCTGGTCGCCTCAGGGCCTGGTCGATATGCACTTTCCAGAAAAATGGGGTTATGTGCAGTTCGCCGAGGCCGTCGTGGGCCGACAAGAAGTTCCTTATCTCGCCTCGCCGACGGGCGAGGCCGAGCGGCTTTTACGCGGGATATACTATCGTCAACGCCGATTTTACCAGGAACACGGGCATTACACGACGAGTCTCGACTCGTTGGGTGTGACGCATCAGATCTTAAGGCATTTTCTGTGGCCGCCGGTGATCCAGGTGACCGATCACCAATTCGAGGCGCAGTTGGAGGAGGTCATCGACCTCGATGAAGACGGCGAAATTAGTCGTTGGCTTATTCGGCAGGATTCCCGGCTCTGGCGGGACTGACAAATAACGAACGCGGGAACAACAAATAAAGAAAGTTTGTATGGCCCATCAGATCAGTCGCGTCAAATATTTCACTGCGGTCGTTGAAGACCGTCCGGGGGAAGCGGTACGGGTGCTCTCTCAGGTCGCCGGGTTGGGGGTCGACTTGCTGGCGTTCAGCGGGGTGCCGATCGCACCCTTTTAAGTTCAGTCGACCTTTTTTCCCGCGCAGCCGGATCGATTGCAGGAAACGGAAGACACGTTGGGTTTTGAACTGGACGGTCCGTACGAGGCCATGCTGGTGCCGGGGGACGATGTTCTTGGCTCGGTTTCGACATTGCATGATAAATTGTTTCAAATCGATGTGAATGTATACGCGTGCAGCGGGGTTGCCGGCGGCAATGGCCGATATGGCTATGTGCTCTATATCGATCCGCGAGAATACGAACGGGCGGTCGCCGTGCTGCCGATCGATTGACGCACTGGTTGTCGAGTCACGCCAGATCTCGACACGGTCTACAGATTGGCTCCCCGCCCTTCCGCATCGCGATAAGCGTCCTGGACTAGTTCAACGATCCGGCGTGCGCCCGGCCCGTCGGTCTCCGGCGTTTGCCCCGTGTCGAGGCAGTCGAGGAAGTGTATGATCTCTGGTTCGAGGTCCAAACCTTCACCGCTCTCGTGCAAAACTTCCTCGTTGCCGCTTTCGCCTAAAACAACAATGCGCGTGCGCCATTGACAATCCGGTCCTTCGCTGACTAGGTCGCCCAAGGGCTGGGTCGTGAGGGTAATATGCGCTTTTTGGCAGGCGGCGTTCATCGTATACCAGATGCGCGTGCGCGGCGAAGCCCACATGTGGCGTGTGACGCCGATGGCGCCGTTTTTGAACTTGATGACTGAGGCGGCGGTATCCTCGCCTTCCATATTGGTCCCCGCATTGGTCCCGGCCATCGACAACGAAGTTGCATCCCCCGCGATCCATAGCATTACATCGAGCATATGCGGCGAGGCAGAAAAGAAAACGCCGCCACCGAGGCTTTCTCGCTTTTTCATCCAACCCAGGGCATAACCTTGTATTGACTCGTCCATCATCGCGTCGAGCATAAAGAGCTGGCCATAGGCCCCGCCGTGCACGGCTTCTTTGAAGATTCGCATGCTGTTGCGATAGCGATGAGGGTAGGCGACCATCAGGGTGCGTCGGTTTTTTTTCCGCTGCGGCGATAATGGCGTCGGTTTCTTCAATGGTGCGGGCGATCGGTTTTTCGAGCAACACGTGGCAACCGGCTTCGAGGCAGTCGACGGCAGCGGCGCGGTGCAGGTGATGCGGCAGCAGGATGAAGACCGCGTCGACTTCGGCGAGGCCGTGGCGATAATCGACGAGTGTTTTTGCTCCTGTCTGTCGGGCGATTTCTCCAGCCCTGGCGGCTTCGAGGTCGGCAACCCAGACGACTTCTGTCCGGTCTTGCAGACGGGGTAGGATGTGGGCGTAGAAGCGGGCGATCCAGCCGCAGCCGATTATGCCGATGCGGTGTTTTTTCATCGTGTTACTCCAATAGGTCAAAGAAGGTGCTATAGATTGTCGATCATATAGGTCTGCAAGACGCCGGACTCGTCTGAGTTGAAGAACGCCCTCGTCCCATCGGGGGACAGGAAGGGGTGGATATGCGCTCGTTTATCCCACGACGAGCGCGGATGCGCCAAACAGGTCCAAGACGAGAGCGGGTCGAGGGGTTTTTCTCCGAATTCCGCGAGAAAAATGCGGCCGCCCTGGTCTTGGCGGCCGGTATCGCTTACCAGTCTTCGGCCGGTGTTATCGGTGGCAAAGTGATAAAAGCACGGCTGGGAGAACGATCGACTCAGATGATTGCGTTGGCCATCGGGCGCGGCGAGCCCGCGATGGTTAGAGGCGGCCACGGGTAGGCTGGCGATCAACTGTTGCTCGTCGGGGTCTTTGGTGCCGGTGCTGGTAATGGCCCAGGGCGATTGGCCGTGCCAGCATTGATGTCCCTGGCAAAACTCGTTGCCGTCGCGGCCCCAGGGCATATCGCGGAAATCACGGCCGTCGTCGCGGATGACATGAATATCGGCGCCAGCGCCGCCGACGAGCCTCTGGATGTCGCCGGCTGGATTGGCGGTATTGCCGTGGTTTTCCTGGATCAGGAGGTCGCGAAAGTGTTCTTCGTCCGTCGAACGCGAATACTGTGGATGTATATTGCACCAACTTGGACCAGAGAGGACCAATTCGACTGCGGGTGTTTCGAGGTTGAAAATCATCAAGCCAAAAGGCTGTTCTTCGCGTTGGCCATCGCCGAGAAAACACGACAAGGCTATTCGCTTGCCATCGGAGCGAATGGTCGAGAGCGGGTAGAGGCGGCTGGGCCGGTAGTCCGTAGCGGGCAATGGGGCGTCGACGGTCAATATTGTGACTCGGTCCGAGCCGTCTATGTTTACCCGCTTTAAGGTTAGCGAGCCGCCGCCGGGTTTAGTCTGGTCGGTAAAGTAGTAGACGAAACGGCCATCGGGCGAGACGGAGGGAGCGGTGGCTCCAGTCTCATCGGTGAGCGGATGGAGGGCGTAATGGTCGTTGAGGTCGCAGACTAGGTAGCGGTGTTTGGGGTCTAGTTTGTCCGAGCCGTGGGCGTGGGCGGATTCGTGCAGGATAAAGCGCGAAGAGTCGGGGGTAAAGATCTGCGCTTCCATATAGATATGAGACGAGGGCAGGTCGCCTTCGGTGAGTTGCAATATCTCGGTGCCCGCCGGTGCATCCGGGGCGAGCAGGTCGCAGCGTGATTTCATAGGATCCTAGTCCTCTGTTTTCGCCAACATCTTAACCCAGTGTTCATCCGCTTTTTCTATGCGCTCGGTCTGATTGTTCTCCCAACGCTTCTGAATTCTGCGCTCGGAATTGAGCTAGCGCTTGTCGGCGACGATTTTACAGGCCAGCGGGTCTATTGGGGCGGTCTGATTATTGCTTATAGCGTAAGCGCAGTAGCTGCTTATTGCGGGGCGAACTTCGTTGGGGTCGCCCCGCAGGCGTCGCGGTTTTCCGCACTGGAGAAAAGCCAGCGCGCGCCCTGCCACTTGTGCTGGAATTTAGATTGGCCCGGCACGGGTTTAGCGGCGGTGCAATAGGCTACAGGGTCGTAGCTGAAGATGGCCAAGCGCACGGCGAAGACCGACTCTATCGCTTTAAGGGGTAGAGTCGGAAAAAACGGCAACAACGCCAAGCAAATTCGTTGCATTGACCTACTTCTTATAGGTGGAACTTCATCGCGAATATGTCTGAACCATAATTCAGCATCTGCAGCAGCGCTGCTGATCGCAGATGCGCTGCGGATACTGAATGGAGTCGGCATCTTAAGATATGGGCATCACTGCGGTCAAGGGTTATTCGGCGTTTAGGACTTCGACCCAGCTTTCGGGGTCGTCGCCTTCTATGCCGCTAATTAACTGCAATTCCTGTTCCATCCACAAGGTTTTGCCCGGCATCAGGTCGGACAGGGGGCCGACATTTTCTATTTCGCCGAAACGCGGATTGCCGTCGAAGACTTCTGAGGTCGAATTGAACATTGTCACCGTGCCGCCGCCTTCCGGGTATTCGGCATTGGCGACGTGGGTGACGGTGGATTTGAGCGCCGTTTCATTCCAGATATAGGCGATCCAACCAGCGTTGCCGTCGGTGCCGATTTTTTGCCAGCGGTGCTGTGGTAGGACACGGTAATCCATGGCCAGGGCCTTGGGGCCGAGGTGGATGCCGACTTCGTTGGGGTCGGTGTCGGGCCAGATGAGAAAGGTGCGCCGTTGATCGGTGCGCCAAGGCGTGACGCCGACGCCGTGGTCGGGGCGTATGACATTGAGGGCCCAGGCGGCGATCCGGCGTTTTTCATTGCGCATATTCTTGAGGCCGTGGCGGACCGTAAGCATGGGGTTTTCGGCGTCGAGGGTGATTTCCATGGTCAGTTGCAGGCCGGAACTGTCATCGGGGGCGGCGACGAGGCGCAGGGAGCGCTCGCCCGTCCGCTCTGCGGTCGCCGGTTGCAGGGCTGGCATGCCGGATTGGCTGTTTTGCGTCGGTTCGAAAAAC
This sequence comes from Candidatus Latescibacterota bacterium, assembly GCA_015660315.1. Taxonomy (GTDB): domain Bacteria; phylum Latescibacterota; class UBA2968; order UBA8231; family UBA8231. The sequence continues at coordinate 62 of DQLG01000834.1, read as the reverse complement.
CAGGTGCGGATGCCGAAGTATTCGTAGTTACGGCTGACGTGCAGGGGGTTTTCGCCGCCTGT
>DQLG01000246.1 GCA_015660315.1 Candidatus Latescibacterota bacterium | reverse complement strand
CGACATAAAAAATCGCCGAATCAATTTCCCCCGTGGCTAAATAGGCCTCTCCCAGGGCAGAATATACCGGCAATTGCTTCGGATCTTCAGCCAGAGATGCTTGTAGGGATTTTGCCGCTTTAACATAGGCCTCATTTTGCATGTATAGACCTGCGAGCCGATTGAGAAAAAGCGCGCTTCCCGCACCGGCTTTTAGTGCCTTTTCATATTCAAGTAGAGCCTGCTGGTTTTGCCGCTTGGCAAGGAGAGAATCCCCCCGTTGAACAAGCCCTATAATATCCTGAGCCCAAAGTGGTCCAGATACCATCATGAAGGCAAGTAAAAGCACTGAAAAATACATATCTCTGTTCCGGTGATAATTTTCTTTTTTTGAAGGCATGAACTAACGCAATTGGCGCATGACTTCCTCGGTGATTTTTTCCACGAGATCACCGCCATCTCCACTTAGAGTTCCTGGCTGTCGCTCACACACCGGTCGGTCGCCAATACCAAATCGATCCCTGAGCGCGACTAGATCATCGACATCCTTGTCAGCAAGAGTGCCGACCGAACCCAATTGATGCGCAACCAGAGCAATTTTAGCGAAGTGCTCAACGGTTTCCATTTTAAAATGCGCATCCATTACATGCTGCCCTAAAGTGACAACCCCATGGTTCGCCATTAATACCGCATCGTATTGTCTCAGCAAAGGTTTCATCGGCTCGACAATATCCGGCCCCCCAGGGGTACCATAAGCAGCTAAGGGTACCCCACCAAGACTGACGATCACCTCGGGCAAGACACATTGTGTAAGCTCTATCCCAGCTACGGCAAAACCCGTCGCCGTCGGAGGATGCGCATGCACCACAGAGTTGATATCCGAGCGCAATTTGTAGATTTCAAGGTGCATGCGGATTTCTGATGAAATCTTCATCGATCCGGCAATCTGTGTGCCGTCCATATCGCAAATGGCCAACATATCCTCGCTGAGATACCCCTTGCTGACCCCCGTGGGCGTGCATAACACCCGATCTGCTTCCATACGGACACTGATATTGCCATCATTTGCGGCTACATAACCGCGCTGATAGACCCTGCGACCGACCTCGCAGATTTCCTTTCTTAATGCATACGCCGAATTCATAGTGCTACCTTTCTGATGGTCTCATTATTCTTATCCGCCATAGCCCTGCGCACAATAATCCACGCACCCCCGAACGCAGCAGGCAAACACACGTTAAATACAAAGAGCAATGTACTGGCGATAAAAGCGCTTTCAGCTTCTAAATTGAGTGCGTTAAAAACAAAAACAGCCGCAGCTTCGCGTACCCCCAGATCCATGAACGCAATAGGCAACAAAGCTTTCAGAGCAAAGACTACGGGTATCGCCAATATAACGACCAGATGTGCGCTGTCGTTACCGCGAACCAACCAATAGAACTGCGACATAAACAGCAGATTAAACAATACAGACCACCCTATGACCCCCCCCCAACTCGATACCCTACTCACCACTTCCACCCCCTCACCCCACCGTTTCCATCCCCAGTGAATTCCAATGCTGAAGGGTATTAATGCCAGCAACAAACCAATCCTATATTGCGGCCACAAAGCCAAAGCGCCGAACAATCCCAAGCCAATGGTAATTACGACAGAACTCAACTTATCAACCACCGCCAAAACCGTTAGACTCGCCCGATCTCGAGCAAGGAAAATGCCCCGCCCAACCTCGCCTAGACGGCCTGGAGTTATAAAACCTAAAGCAGCCCCCCCGAGCAAAGAATAGAGACCATCCGTCCAATTTAATTCGGGACTAATACTACGTGCCAGCTGTTGCCATTTTACCCATTGAACGATAATACCCAGTAGAGCCAATGAGCCGCAGAGAACCAATTCGAGTCCTCGAACCTGAGCTGCCGCCCTCCACAGTGAAGCCGGTTCAAGAAACCATACTGTAAGAGCAAAAATAGCTCCAGCCACAGCGATTTTGAGAACCGTCACCATGGGCAACCGCACAAGCTCACGCAGTCGCAGACCGCTGGAGGGGCAATGCTTTACGCAAACTTTCGTGAGGCCTTGGAATTACACTAACAGCTATTATTTCACCGACCTTAGCCGCTGCAGTAGCGCCAGCCTCGGTCGCCGCCTTAACGGCAGCGACATCTCCCCGAACAATGATGGTGACGAGCCCACCGCCGACTTGTTGCCAACCCACCACTTCGACATTAGCAGCTTTGACCATGGCGTCTCCTGCTTCGACCATAGCTACCCAACCGCGTGTTTCGATCATCCCCAAGGCTTGTCCCATTATGTCCATTATGTCGATTCTCTGCTTTTAATTGCAGAAGATAGGCGGCACTATACTCGCCGTCAAGCGACACTATCCCATGTGTTTATATTGTCTTATACGCTTGACAAGGCCATCTCGTTTAATCTATTTAGCATAGCGATTTACCCCACCCACCAATAGACCGCATGAAAGGTATTGCACATGATGCGCTTGCACGCTATAGCACTGTTTGTATCCACAATAGTCACCATCGCGCATCCCGTCCTTGCCGAACCCTATATCGCTTTTCGCGAGGGGTTAAAATGCAGTTCCTGCCATGTCAACCAAACCGGCGGTGGCATGCGCACGGAATACGGATCTTATTATCCGCAAACCGATATGCAACCGCTGTGGGGCAATTTAAGCGACGCGTCAGCCGATTTTAGTAATCAAGTAGGGGATAGTTTTTTCTTGGGCGCCAATTTTATGGCGGTTGAAGAAAGCTCTTTCGCCGTCGACGATGTCAAGAATGGACAAAGCTATGCGCAAGATGCCCAGCATACTTTTGATATTCGCAGTGGCAATATCTATCTAGAAGCCCGCCTCGCCCCAGAAAGATTGAGTTTGTATATCGACGAAATGGTGAGCCCGTCCGGTGCGAGCAGCCGCGAAGCCTTTGTCTTGTTAAAGGGGTTGCCTAAGTCCAGTTATTTGAAAGTCGGGCGCATGTTACTACCCTACGGTATCCGCCTATGGGACGACGATGCGTTTATTCGACAAGTTACGGGCTTTAATTTCGACAATCAGGATATGGGCGTCGAGATCGGCTTTGAACCGGGTATGACCTCTTTTAGCCTCGCTTTGAGCAATGGCACCCAGGGCTCACGGGACGACAATTCTGCAAAAAAAGTATCATCGGTCGGTTCGATTTATTTCAAATATTTGTTAATCGGCGGTTCGTTTTCAATCAATGAAACCCGGGGCATAGACCGTACACTCTTCGGCCCCTTCGCCAGCTTGCGCCTCGGCCCACTTACCATCACGGGCGAAGCCGACTGGCTAAGTGAATCTGGCAACCGCAATCAAGATCAATTTATAGCTTATGGCAGTATCAATTATTGGATGCGGCAAAGCGTCAATTTTCGTGTGGCTTTTGACTTTCTCGACCCCTACGACACCGTCGAAGAAGATGAACGCAGTCGCGTATCCATCGGTTTGGATGGCTT
>DQLG01000634.1 GCA_015660315.1 Candidatus Latescibacterota bacterium | reverse complement strand
TCGATTTGCAGGAATCCTTCGAGCGGGCGATGGTCTTTTGTCGTGCGCGCGGCCTGCACATGCCCGTCTTTTACGAGCCACCTGGGTTTACTGCCCACGACAAATTGCAAAACTGGGCGACCCGTTCTTTTTTGGGCGCGGGATTCGCCGATTCGGTGGGCTTGAGGGTGCAGGCGCTCAAGACGCGGTGGGCGGGTGCCGAGGGGTTGCAGGGTTATCTCGTTGGACACGAGGATTATGATGCCGAATATTACGAGGCATTGGCGGGGGTCGTCGGTGCGATCGGGCGAGTCGATTCGCTGCGGCCGGCGTTAACGGTCGGTCGCATTGACCACTATGCAGATGGCGAGGCCTTCGCCGCCGCCTTCTTCCGTGAGGGCGGTCAGCCGAATATCTTCCAGCACGAGCACTATGTATTTCGCGGCAATGTGCCGACCGAGGGCAGTGGCTTGCAGAGCAAGCTGAGTTTTTTGCTTGCCGGTTATGGTCAAGTCGCCGAATATCTGCAAGGTCGGTGGGGCCGCTGGCACGCTGTAGTGCAAGTGCAGAGCGAGAAACGGGCAGATAAGGTTTATTATCGCAAGCCTTCGGCAGCAGAAATTTCAGTGCAGGCCGGGTTGGCGCTGTCGCGGGGGGCGTCGGGCATAATTTACTTTTTGTATAGTTCGGGGGTGGAAAAGTTTCGCAATACTAAGGGCGAGTGGGTGCAGACCCGTTATTACGAAGGGTTGGTGGATCGAGACGGGATGCCGACTAAGAGCTATGGGGCGGTGCAGGCGCTCAATAGGCAATTGCAGGCTCTGAGTCCAGTGCTTGCCCAATTGTATTTCTATGGAGCGGGTGCGCTAGAAAACGAGTTGCTGTTCGGGACGGATGAAGATCTAGCATTCGGGCTCTTCGGCAATCGCGAAAGGCAGACCCATGTGTTGGTGGTCAATCGGCGGACCTGGCAAAAGCGCACGGTGACCTTGACGGTGAAGGGGCAGGCGGTTGTCGACGTGGCGACAGGAGAGATTTTGCCGATGGCGAATGGCCAGGTGCAGGTTGGATTCGCTGCCGGTGGTTTTCGTCTATTGGCCGTTGCACGGGACAATTGATGATGGCGCTGAGCCGTCGATGGTGGGCGATCGAGGGGCGCTTGCTGATCCTGCTTTTTGTCTATTGGCCGGTTAGTTGCACCGAGCGCGTTGTCGGTCCAACAGCGCACCAACTCAGCGGGGTTACAGTGGGGCCGTTGACGATCGGCGCTTGGTTGCCCTTGGGGGTCGGGCGCAGCGATTTAGCACTGATGACAACCGATCTTGAAAGCGACCTCGGGCTCAATCAGATCGAATTTTTCCCACGGGAGTCGATCGATCCCGGTGCGGTGGGCGATTGGCTCGCCGATTCGAATCGCGATGAATTTTCTATTGAGGAGGTGGCTGCCGCTTTTATCCAACGCAATGGGCTGGCGTTGCAACTACCGCTTTTTTACGAACCCCAGGGTTTTAGTGACCACGACAAGCTGTCGAATTGGGCCACTTGTAATTTTCCCGATGCCTTTGTGCGCGCTTGCGAACAGGATTCGGCATTCATCGATACGGTGCAAGGCATCGTCCGGGCGTTGCGGGCGCAATATGAAGCATTAAATGGTGATCTGGCAGCGGTCCAGGGCTACTTGCTATTAAACGAGATCGACAACCCAGATTATACTCCGGATTTCTATCCGGCAATGGCTGCAGCGATTCACGCAATTCGGGCGGAAGATCCTTTGCGTCCGGCGCTGGCCGTTGCTGCGGTGGATGACTTTACACGCAAGGGTGGTTCGGCCGAGGGTTTTATGGATGCTTTTTTTCAAGGGTACGATCCGCCGAATATTTTCCAACACGAGCACTATGTATTTCACGGCGATGTCGCGGTGGAAGGGGCTAAGGGCCAAGGGGGGCGCCGAAAGGTCGCGCGGCAATTGGATCTTTTGCTGGCGGGCTATGATCGGGTATGCCGGTTGGTCCTGTCGCGCGCTGGCCGTTGGCACGCGATCGTTCAGGTGCACGGTGAAGTCCGCGACGGTCGCGTTCATTATCGCGAACCCAAGCCGGCTGAAATTCGCGTTCAGGTCGGCCTGGCGTTGTCGCGTGGGGCTTCGGGCATCGTGTATTTCGTCTACGGATCGGGCGACGAGGTTTTCGGCGATGGAACGATCTGGAGTTATAGCGGGCTAGTCGATCGGCAAGGGGTAAGGGGCCAGCGCTACCAGGCGGTAAAGGCGATTAATCAATATTTGCACGACATCGTCGAGGAATTGGCGTATTTGCATTTTCACAGGGCGATGAGTTGGCCGGCGAGCATGCCCGAGAATGGGCTGTTGCGCGGCGTTGGTGGCAGCGAGTTGGAATTCGGTTTTTTTGGCGATGGCATACGCGAAACGCATTTATTGGTGGTCAATCGGCGGACCGACAGGGCGCAGGTTGTTGAACTATCCATAACACAGGAACCGGTGGTCGATGTGTCGACGGGTGAGCAATTGCTCGTTTTGGATGTCTCTGAACGCAAATCCCGAGTGGAGCGAAAGCTGGAGATAGAATTGCAGCCGGGCGATTTTCGCCTATTGCGTTTCGAGTAAATTGGGACGGCATCTGGTGCATTTTATTGCAAGTCCTGTCGGATAAGTTTTTGGCGGAATATTTTGTTTTTTATCGCGTCTAAATACTTGAGCTTATGAGCGCAGAGGTCGATCAAGAGGCGCCGCGAGCCGATGATGAGCGGCCTAATAGCGGCTTGCGCGAGGGCAATATCACCCACGCGGATGTCAACGCCGCACTGCGCGCGCACCACAAGACGGTGATATTCGGGCAGCAGACCAGGCTCAGGGACGGGGTGTTGCTCGACGATGAGAAGCTCGAACGTTTTCACGCCGGCCACGACCTGGTCAAATTCTTCTATGGCGGCGTGCGGCAATTGCCCGAATACCTGTTGGACGCCTTATTGGATTGGGGTATCAGCGTTACCTTGGTCAAAAGCGACGACTTATTGGTCTTTCGCCATGTGCGCGAGCACCAGTCCTTCCACGTCGGGCGCACCCGCAAGACTATTTATATGCCTGAAAAGGCTATAGAGGAAGCTGCCGACAAGGGCTACGATTACTGGGCGATAAGCGAGGTGATGATCCAGGAGGCGTGGTCACTATTGGACTATCATCTGCTAATCGAGTTGACCCGACGGGCGCAGCAGCATTTTCAGCGGCACTACACGCTATCCCACGCCTTTGTACGCGATCAACTGATGGCGCTGAACAAACACCGCAAATTCTCCGATGCCGAGCCGGATAACGAGTTCAACGAATTTTTCAACCACTACGCCGAACAGTTTTACGCGTTGGATCGCGATGCGGCGATCGGGGCCGACCCCTTCGTCCTTGTCGATAGTTTTTTTGACGAGGTTTTACAGCGGAAGTGGGCCAGCAACAAACGCTTCGAGATCAGTCGGGACCTACAGTATCCGACCTATTACGATATCGACCGAGATATTGTTCACCCGACGGCGTTCCACATCGCCGAGCAGCGCGGGGTGTCAATTGAACCGGAGACGGTGGACGAGATTCTACACGATATGCAGGACGCGGTGCGTTTTAAGGTGGGTATGCAGGGCAAGACCGATACGTTCCTCGATATGCTGATCGAATTGGGCGAGCCGGGTATCGGCGGTTTTTTGACGCTCGCTTGGGATGAGGGAGAATATTTTGGCGGGGGTTATTATCCGGCGGTGGAGCTAAAAAAGAAACTGCAAATCTGGTCGACTTCGCCGCCGGATGGGCAGTCGGGCAGCATCAGCCAGGATTTTGCCCGGCTTCTGGCCAAGCGGGAAGGGGAACAGTTAGACGATTTGTATCGCGATTTTGCCCGTATCCCCTTTCGACAAAAACGCTTCTTGGTATTGAAATTGGCCGACCTGGCCGGGACCTCCGATATCCACCAACTCAGCTTCGAGATCGGCAATGCGACGCTCTATACCAATGAGGACGAGGGATTACTCAAGGGTTTGGCGGATATCATCTACGATCGCTATTTGCAAATTGACCGAGATCAAGCGGACATTGAGAATTATTTGATGGGGCAGCTTTTGAAGAAGCTAGACCGGCATCCGCGCTACCGCGAGGTCTATGTGCCGCAATACGAGCAATTGACGGGTGGGCGAGGACTGCTGTTGGGCGAAGATATTCGACCGCAGGTTGAGGCTTTGGCCGGGCTTATTCCCGACAAGCCGCTGAGGCTGTCTTTTGACCCGCAGCGGTTGCGCAGCCGTCTGCACCGCTTTGAGCAGTTGCGGGAAGAAAATCCCAATAGTACGGAATTGCTCAGGCTCTTGGCCGGCATTTTCTTGCGACTGGATCGCAGCGATAATTACGACGAGCTAGTGGGGAAAGTGCGGGGTCTTGCAGAGTACGCCTGGCCGGTTTGCGCCGAGATCGTCGAGCAGGTCGGGGAGAAGGACAGGGCGCGGGCCGATATCCTGCGCGTGGCGCGCGGATTATTACGGGAGAAGGGGCAGTCGGGTGGGCGCGATGCGGGGGAGAAGGAATGGCAATGGCCGTCGCTGGTTCAGAGTTTGTACAAGGTCTTGGGCGTTGAGGGTGCCGGCCATCGCGATCAGGCATTGTATTGGTATGTGCGGCAAGAGCGCAAGAATAAGGGCGACGTACTGCGGGGGATCGAGGCGCGGGGTGGTGAGGTGCCCGAAGCTCATCGGGCGATTATCGCATTATTGTTCTTGGGTCAAGCCGAGACACCCTCTTGAGAAAGTTGTAGCTCCTAGTATTCTCCCCGACCGGACCTCGGTAATTTTAGCATTTTTGGCTAGGGCTATAATAGCGCTTTTTAGGGGAGGTCGAGCACTAAGAGGACACAGTGGTTGGTAGTGGTGAGTATGGCATCTGTGGCCGGGCCGATACATTTGAGAAGTGCGGCGGATGTCGGCTAGTAGAGGCACTAGTTTATATGAGGCATGGAATGGGGGTCTCCATCGGTGCCGTCATTGACAGCCTCTCGCGCGAAGCCTTAAATTGAACCCATTCCCTTTCCTTATTATAAGCCTCCTCACGCATTCTCGTGTCGACCTCTTTCAAGGGGCATTCTGCATCAATTTTGCAAGGATTATACATGGCTAAGCAAAAAATAGCCGATCAGGTGAATTTGCTTTCGCTACCGGCGAATGCCAAGGCGAAACCCGCGCGCAATGGCAAGGCCACAGCGCAGTCGATGGCCACCCGGCAACGCGAGATTTCGGTCTCTGAGTTTTTCAGCCGCAACCGCCATCTGCTCGGTTTCGACAATCCGCGCCGGGCGCTTTTGACCGGGGTCAAAGAGGCGGTCGACAATAGCCTCGACGCCTGCGAGGAAGCGGGTATTCTGCCCGAGATCGAGGTGGCGCTAGAGCAACTCGCCGATGATCGCTATCTGATGCGGGTCGTCGACAACGGCCCGGGGATCGTTAAAGGCCAGATTTCCAATATTTTCGGCAAGCTACTCTATGGATCGAAATTCCACCGTTTGCGCATGTCGCGCGGGCAGCAGGGTATCGGCATCTCGGCGGCTAGCATGTACGGGCAATTGACGACGGGCAAGGCCCCCAGGATCATTTCGCGCACCGGGCCGAAACGGCCGGCGCACTATTACGAAATCCAAATCGACACCGCCCGCAACAAGCCGCAGATCATCCGCGAAGAGGAAATCGAGTGGGACCACGGTAAGGGCACCCAGATCGAGATCGAGATGGAGGCAAAGTACCAACGCGGCAAACAGTCGGTCGACGAATATGTGCGGCAGACGGCGGTGGCCAATCCGCATATGACGCTGCGCTATACGCCGCCCGACGGTAAGTCGATCGTTTACGAACGCAGTACCAAAGAAATGCCGCCCGAGCCCAAGGAGATCAAGCCGCACCCCTACGGGGTCGAATTGGGCGTATTGATGAAGATGTTGCAGGCGACGCCGCACCGCACTTTACAGGGTTTTATGACCCAGGAGTTTTCTCGCGTCTCAGTGCGGGTGGCCAAGGAGATCTGCGAGAAGGCGGACCTCAAACCGAATGGTCGGCCCAAGAGCATCGCCCGCGAGGAGAGCGATCGGCTTTTCAAGGCGATTAATGCTACTAAGCTGATGAGGCCGCCGACCGATTGTATCGTGCCGATTGGCGAGGAGTTGCTGCTGCAGAGCCTGCAGCAGAATGTCACCGCCGAGTTTTACACTTCGACGACGAGGCCGCCGGCGGTCTATCGCGGCAATCCCTTCCAGATCGAAGTGGCCATCGCCTACGGCGGCGATATAGATCCCAATGGTTCGATCGGGTTGATGCGATTCGCCAATCGGGTGCCGCTGCTCTATCAGCCCTCGGCCTGCGCGATCACCAAGAGCCTGATTGACACCGACTGGCGCAACTACAAGATGAGTCAAAGCTCGAACTCGCTGCCCTCGGGCCCTTTGCTTGTAATGGTACACATGGCTTCGGTATGGGTGCCGTTCACCTCCGAGAGCAAGGACGCGGTGGCCAATTACGACGAGATCACCAAGGAGATCCGCTTGGGGTTGCAGGAGTGCGGTCGCCGGGTCGGCGAACATATCGGGCGGGTCAAACGCGAGGCCGAGGCGGCGCGCAAAAAAGATTATATCGGCCAGTATATCGGCCATATCGCTGAGGCCTTGCAGGAAATTTTATCTGATAGCGATAAGAAGACCAAGGACGTGCAGGCCAATCTCAAGGGGCTGTTGGAGAGGAGTCGATCATGAACCAAGCGCTGCTCAAGCAGATCGCCAAGGAGGCCAAGGGGATCCGCGACAAAATATTAAAGAAGCAGAAGCCGTCGATGAAGTTTCCGCTGCGCAATCTGAGCAATGTTAAATTCGACCCTAAGGCTGGTTATTTTCAGATCGGGCGCAAGACCAAGGAGCGGACCTTGGCGGTGTCCACGGTTAAAACTTTCGCACAGTCGCTGAAAATGATCGCGCTGTCGAAGAAGTTGATCGAGACCGACGATATAGCGACGAAGCGCGAGGCCTATTACGTGGCCAAGGGTTGGGCCGAAGAGGTGCGTTTCGCCGAGCAAACCGAGTCGGATGCGGTGCTCGACGATGTCGAGGCGTTCTTCTCGGTCAATCGCGAACAATTGGGTTT
>DQLG01000673.1 GCA_015660315.1 Candidatus Latescibacterota bacterium | reverse complement strand
TCCGCCACAGCAACAAAACTATTGCCCAATGCCTGGGAACGGGCGCCCGCCCCTACATTCTGAATATTGACTACTGCTTCGCTCGATACAGCGACCAACAGCAGGCCAGCCAATGCGCTAAGCATTTTCAACGTCTTCATATGCCAACTCCTCCTTGGTGGTCCCACTTAAGATTAGTTTGCGTTGCTGACTCTGGGGACGACCGTGCCGTCCTTGTAAATTTTTCCTATATCCCTAACAAAGCTATAGGAAATATTCGTAGTTTCGACAGGCTCGTTGCGAAAATCAAAGCGTAGCACAACGTCCAGTACCTGAACTTCAATATCGCTCACATCAGGATGCAATGCAGGAAATATAACGAAGCCCTCCGCTTCTTGGCCGCTAAAGATCTCCTCGTTTTTCAGCATTGTTCGACGCAACAAGTCGCGCCTTTCCTGATAGCGTGCGTATTCATTTCCTCGATACCCAATAGCATAGGCCCGATAGTAAGTGTCCAACTGTTCAAAGTTAAGACTCCAATACTCCCGTTTATTCCCTGCTTTGACGACGATTTTACTCGGATCAATTTTGACTTTGGGGTATGCGTAGTTTTTGACACTAACCTTAAAGATTGTAAAACGCTGTTTTTCTTGATCGGTCCCCCAAAACACTGTATTACCAAAAGTATAGGGGTTTGTGGATTTTGGCCCAGCTTGGGAGTTATTGAAGAACTGGCGGTTGAGTTCCTCATCCGTCATAGGCTTAAGCCGAACTTCAAAACGATCTTGAGCGAAGGTTACCGTACCGTCATCAGCGACACTAATCGAGGAATCTTGCTGCCCACCCGGCTGTAGTGGCCCGGTGTAATAGTTATAACCACAACCATGAATTCCCAATCCCACCATCAAGATTAAGAATAGTCTCGTCACTCTCATCATTCTGCTCCCCGAGAAGAAAGAGGAATGTGCGACCCCAATTGCAAAGCAGCTTTTAAACGCCCCCAAGAATTGGTTTCGACAATTGTTGGTTGAAAAATACCTTCAAGTGGCATCAAGATCAAGTCGGCAAAACGTTCTGAGAAGCGATAAGAATTTAATTGACCCGAAATTGACCATTTCGCATCGAATAGCTCTGAATTTGCATCAAAGTCATTGAACTCAACATTGAAGCCAATAATTTCACTTTCGATCAAGACATGCTCTTTGCTTTGAAAGACCGCATTAACATCAACATGATCAAAGGGCGCGAGCATCACTTCGTAACTCGTCACTCCATTCCCACCCGGAACGCCTACAAATCCTATCGCCGCCGCCGTATAAGGACCACCTGCAAGTGCATACCAGGCCGCAGCAGAAAAATTGATAAAAAAGTCATCATCGGGCGGCGGGCCAGCCAATACAAAATGATTAGCTTCTGCGCCATTGCGCTGCAATTGCTCTTCAGGGCTCAACTCGGTAAAATTGGCATACTGCCCGCCAGAGTGATCCGCATCGATGAATAACTCCATCGCGTCGTCTTGAAAAATCCGCAGCGCAGCACTACCAACCGGACGATCAATCTGATGAATGTCGTCGCGAACTTGAGCTGCAATATAGAGCCTATTGGCCGTTTTGTTCCATCCAACCATGAGGCGCACGGAAAAATCATCTGAATCGCTCATCCTAACTTCGGAGCTTATCAGATTCTGCAAATGATCCGTTTCAATCACATAAGAATCATCTACTAAAGCCCAGTCACTCAAATCCCCGTCAATAGAGGGTACTAAAAGATTGGAAAACTGAAACGCTTTGTAGATCTCTCCTTCGGGCTGATGCCCGATTGCAGGAGAGGTTAAACCTATTATAAGCTGTAACGCTAGCCAAAAGCAATAAAAAGGATTCACAGTATCTCAACTACACTAAATGTCCTAGACTGTTTTCAACTATTATTGGGCAGTATGATAAGCAATGACCCAAAGTGTGTCAAGTTATATAGCTTAGACCCGATGACTTAATAAAAATATTTTACTTTAAATAACAGAAGCTGTCAATGACAAATTTGACTGTTTCTTCCATTAGTACATTGTTTTCTCGATTATTTTATAATAGTCCGCACAAAAGAGACTCCGACCAATAGTTAGCACAAGCTCTTATTAATAATATTTTAATTCCCACATCATTCAACCCCAGCATAGATAGTAACAAAACCCCTAGTCCGCGTTTCGACCTCACCAAACTCAAAACGTCGACGAGCCAGCTCAAAACCCAAGACGGTAGTCAAGCGATACCCTTGATATTCTGAAAGATTGCTCAACTGTGCAGTGGCCACTAGCCCTCTGAAACTGTCGAGCGCACCAGGAGGCACCAGCTTGCGGCGTTGCTGAAAAACCTCGTATTCCATACCCGTTTCGACAAAGCTGCTGCGAAAAGCGGGAAAACGCAAAAGCCCTGAAAATAAGTGGGTCCATTCGCTGCGTTTTGAGACTGACAATAAAACATCGGCTTGGTGGCGCAATTCGCTTTTCCATCTGGGAACGAAAGTCGCGTTACCCCAATTAAAGCTATATTCCCCCTTGCCAATCAGCCCCCTAAAATAGGCATCCTGACGCAAATCTTGCTGCTCCAAAGCCACCTTATCTTCAAGTTGATGATAGAATTGCCATTTTAGCTTGGCACTGAGTTTGAGACCCCGCATTTTTTTAAAATCTAAGCCGAGCCAAGTAGTATTGATCCAGGTATCGGGTGCCGCCAACGGATCGCTTATCAGACGCATCCCGCCGCGCGTATTGGGTAGTTGTACCCATTGGAAGAGATTATCGCGAATCGAATCTTCAACTCGGCGAAGATCCTGGAAAAAAGTCAATCGCCCCCAAGCAGGCTGGTCTCGGTCAAATGCTAAAATCATATAGGTCGCCAAATTGCGACGCTCGTCCGATATCTGTTGAATTCTTTGCCGACCAACCGTCAAGCGCACTTGCGGCCCAAAATGAGTTCCGCCGTACAAATTATAGCCGTGGCGGTCTTTCTTATAGGGCAAATCGGCCTCTTCGTCGTTTTCAAAGCGATCGATCCAACCATTGTGATTCATATCCAATCCATAGAGGAACTCGGGCCGGTCGGTGTGGAAACGCAGAAAGGGCTCTTCATAGTCTGGAATGAGATTCGGGCTGTCTTCATTGTCGTTCTGATTGAAATCGGAAATGAAATCGTTGTTCTCATCCCAACCAGGGAAGATTTCGCGGTCACCGACTTCCCAACCTCTCCGACGCCAATCGGGGCGCCGGTCCTGGTCATCATTGTCATCGACAAATTCGTAGCGCTGAAAATCATTATCGAATTCCACTGCTCCTTCGCGATCGACGGTCACCACCGACGTGGTATACCTCGGGCTCACTGCAAAACCCTCGACAAAAGCAAAAAATGGGTAGGCTTGCTGCGAAGCATTGAAGAGCCACGCGGTAGCTTGTTCCGATGCGGTATGATGTCGATCCAGCCCCGGATTCGGGTATTGGCGGTATTGCTGATTGATATCGACTTCAGCATAGGCCTGAAACCCCGCCAAGTCATCGATTTCAAGGGTAAAACCAGCTAACTGGTTCGCCGTTGGCAGACCGTAGTCAAAGGCGATGACTCGTTGATTGGAGTTGTCCTTTACATTGCCAGCCGCCTGTTGCAAAGGCAAATAGATCCCCTGCTGAGCGGAATTCACCTCGATCCGATAATCGTTGGCGATCACGAGCTCGACAGCAACCCTTCCGATATCCGCTAGATCCGGCCCGGCATAGGAACGATCGTTGAAATCGTAGCTTATAATAAGCTGTTCATTGCCGTCGGCCGCGAGATAGCCCCGGCGTTGGAAACCGCCTTCTATCAGCGGGCGAAAGCCGATTTCTGAGCCGCGAGTCTCCCTCCCCTCCAGGTCGTAAATTCTAATATCACTGGCAAATAGTGCACCACCCCCTTCACCATCTTCGGGCGAATCATCGGTGATGCGCACATCGATGCGCGAGATACTGGCAAAGTTCTGCGGCCCGGCCAGCGCCCCTTTGAACATATCTCCGCCAAAGGCCTCCAACTGAGTATGGGCCTGGTGCGCATTGACAAAGGTGCCCCCGACTTTGGCAAAATCCCCAACTTGCACCTCCACCCGGCCGCCGAGCAAGTTGGTGTTATCGGTACGCTGCTGTGGATTGGATCCAGACAGGCCCGGATCGCTGATCCTG
>DQLG01000062.1 GCA_015660315.1 Candidatus Latescibacterota bacterium | reverse complement strand
CGAAACCCGCTTATTCGTCAAACGCCTCGACCCGCAAAGCCCGGAGTGGGACGGCTATAGCTATCTTTGGAACAACGCGGGCACCGACGCGCGCCTGCTGAGCGCCGATACCACCATCGTCTATTCCTTCGCCGACGCCGAAGGCCAAACGCGTCGCTACGCGCATTATTATCCCAGCCGCAACGAATGCGCCATCTGCCATACCCCACAAGCCGGATACGTGCTCGGTTTTAACGCCGCGCAACTCAATCGCGAACTGGGCGGCAAAAACCAGCTCGAGATCTTCGCGCAACTCGGCCTCTTCAGCGACTTCACCGGCCCCACCAGCGCCCTTCCTCGCCTGCCCGATCCAACCGACACGAGCCTGCCCGACGCCCTGCGCGCCCGCGCCTATCTCGACGCCAACTGCAGCCCATGCCATCGCCCCGGCGGCACGGGCCGCGGCGAACTAGACCTGCGCTTCTCAACCCCCATAAATCGGACCAACCTATTACAACAAAAACCCCTCTTGGGCGCCCTAGACATCACCGACGCCCGCTTGCTAAGCCCCGGCGACCCCGACCGCTCACTAATCCTACAACGCCCCGCCGCCCTCGGCAGAGGCCGCATGCCGCCGCTGGCCACCAGCATAGTTGACACCTTCGGCATCCGCCTTTTGCGCCGCTGGATCGAAGGCCTGCAAGAAACAGCCGTCACCGCACCCGCCGCGGCCCTGCCGGCTACCGTGCACCTATACCCCAACTTCCCCAACCCCTTTAACGCCACCACCGCGATCACCTTCGAACTCGACCGTTCCACGCCCGTGGGTTTAGCCATCTATACCCTCACCGGCCAACGTGTTAAAGTTCTGCTCAACAGCCGCTTGTCCGCCGGCGCCCACCGCCTGACTTGGGACGGCAGTAACCAACAGGGCCACTCCGTCGCCTCCGGCGTCTACCTGCTGCACCTAACCACACCGCAGGCTGCCCGCACCGGCAAAGCCCTGTTGCTCAAATAACACTGACGATCCCCCGTCCCCCGCCTAGCCACCGGGGGGGTGTTAAGATGGTTTCCAAACGCGGCACGCACCCAGCCCACGACTAATCCGTCGCCATTATGGATCGCGCCCGAGCGATGGCCTATACTCTTATGCGAATATCGCAAACCAAGGAGACCTGTAGATGAAAATCACCGCGATCAAAACTTACCTCATGCACGCCGCCCCACCCGAAACCGGCGGCTGGTCGGCGCGCAACTGGCTCTTCGTCAAAGTCGAAACAGACGAGGGCATCTACGGCATCGGCGAAGCCTCCGGCTGGCCGCGCGTCGTCGAAACCGCCATTCACGATATGACTCCCCTTATGATCGGCGAAGAGCCCTTCCATATCGAGAAATTGTGGAACAAAATGCAAGTGGCCATCATGGGCCACGGCATGACCGGCATCGTCGGCGGCGGCGCTATGACCGGCATCGAGATGGCATTGTGGGACATCAAAGGCAAGGCGCTAGGGCAACCGGTGTGGAATCTGTTGGGCGGCAAGATGCGCGACAAGGTGCGCATCTACGCGCATGCGCACGAAAAAGAACGCGCCAGAGAATTACTCGACCGCGGTTATAACGCCATCAAAACCGGCGGCATCAAAAACTGCGTCGAAAGCGTCGAGGCGATTCGCAAGGAAGTCGGCCCCGAAATCGATCTCATGGTCGACGTGCACGGTCCGCCCTGGCTTACTACCCGCGACGCGATTGCCCTCGGCCGTGCGCTCGAAGACTACGATCTGCTCTTTTACGAAGACCCCGTCGCGCCCGAAAATATCGAAGCCATCGCCCGGGTCTCCGACGCCGTCGACATCCCCATCGCCGCCGGCGAGCGGCACGCCGGGATCTGGGGCGTCAAAGAACTGATCGAGCGCGAAATCATCGACGTGGTCCAGCCCGACACCGGCCGCGCGGGCGGCTTATCACAAATGAAGAAGATCGCCGCGATGGCCGAAGCCCACTACTGCTCGATGGCCCCGCACGACGGTTCGCTGGGGCCGGTGGCCGAAATGGCGGCGGTGCACCTAATGGCCACGCTGCCCAATTTCCTGATCTTGGAGCATTTGGAAGACGATGTGCCACAACGTTATGAGGTCATGACCGGCCAACCTGAAATCGTCGACGGCCATATCATTGTGCCGGATACGCCGGGTTTGGGCATCGATATTGTCGAAGAGGCAATCGCAAAATATCCGTCGAGCGGCAATATCGGTATACCCGACGACAGTTACGACTATCAGTATATACAGGCGCGGCAGGGGCGGGCGCTGTGGCTCAGCGAGCAGGAGACGCCGCCGCCGGAATATCGGCCGGGGCAGATTTTTTGAATCGGTCCGACACTATAAGTAATTATTGGCGCAAGCGACACGGCGAATAAATAATAGCCCCCGATCGCTATATACGATTGGGGGCTATTATTGCAAACCAACGCCTCGTTCCCTGGAGATCAATTCTTATGTATCGACCTCCAGGTTGAGCGGCTCCATAAACGGCCTCTATCTTGGCACGACCTCCGGGTTGAGCAGGTTCACCGGCCGTTCCCCCTGCAACACCCGCACCACCTCGGCTGCCGCCTTGCGCCGCAACTCGACGATCGACGCTTCCGAATACCACGCGACATGCGGGGTTATCACCACATTGTCCATCAGCATCAGCGGGTGGCCCGCCGGCAATTCCTCGCCCTCAACCAGATCGAGCCCGGCACCGCGTACTTGACCCTTTTCCAACGCGACAACCAGCGCCTCTGAATCGATCAACCGTGCCCTGGCCGTATTGACGATAATCGGACATTGCTGCATCTGTGCAAAGCGCTCGGCGTTGAGCAGGTGATGCGTCTCGTCATTGGCTAGCGCGTGTACCGTGATCGCGTCCGAACGGCGGCACAATTCCTCCAGCTCGACCTTCCGACACCCGATACCGCCCAGATCGACATCCGCATCGATATACGGATCGGCAAAAAGCAGCTCGACCCCGAACGCGCTCAGCTTGTGCGCCATGCGCCGGCCGATGCGGCCCAAACCGACGATGCCCACCGTCTGCCCTTGTAATTTTAAAACCGGCTGTAAGGGTTTCATACCCCACTCGCCGGTGCGCACCATACGGTCGGCAGAGACGATCTTGCGCCCCAGCGCCAACCATAAACCCATCGCGTGGTCGGACACCTCGTCTATACAATAGTCCGGCACAT
>DQLG01000325.1 GCA_015660315.1 Candidatus Latescibacterota bacterium | reverse complement strand
GAGACGACGGATTTCTCCTATGATATCAAAGCCGATTTCGAGTCCGCGGTCCAGGGCGGTTTCGACGCGGTGCGCATCCGCACCGGTAGCCGTCCCCGCTTCAGCAGCCTCAAGATGGGCACCCCGCTTTTGCAAGTCGAAGCGGCAAGGGTGGAAGAAGACGACGAAGGATTGACCGTATTCCTGTCGGAGAGAATTACGCGATCCAACAGCCCGCCCCTGCGCCTGGTTTTCGCCACCGAGGTTTTCGTGTTCGCCAATACCTTTGCAGGGGAGGTATTCAACTCCGGCAGCGACGACCTGCCCCAGCGGATCGAAGTGGGGGATGTTTCCCGGGCTGTGAGTACCAATTCGCTGAAGGTGTGGGGGGCTTCCGACCGGGTGGAACAGGTCATCGGGGACCTGCGCTTCTCATCGGGGGTCATAACGCCCAACGGCGACGGAATCAACGATGAGTTGCGCGTCGAGTACTCCTTGTTCCGCCTGCCGGAGGCCGTGCCCGTGGAGTTGAGTATCTATCGCTTGGACGGGACGCGAGTCGCTCATTTCGACGTGGGCCGGCAGGGAGCCGGGCTGCAGCAGGCGACGTGGAACGGACGCAGCGCGGACGGGCGGCGGCTGGCCCCGGGTCTGTACTTGCTGGGCCTCAGTTTTAAAGCGGAATTCGAGACCATCCGCTACCTGCGGCCTCTAAGCGTCACTTACTAGTGGATAGGAGGATAATGGAATGTCGTCCTGGTGCCAACGCGGTTTTCGCCTCGGGCTGTGCCTGCTGCTTTTGTCGGCGGCGGCAAGCGGCGCAGACCTGTTCACCATAGACAGCCCGGCGAAATGGCAGAGCTGGCAGATGCCCGAGGGGCTGGTCGAGATCGGCGCAGAGGGCCATCTCGAACTGGTCCGATTCCGCAAGGAGATCAACGCGGTGCTCGACGCCCACCGCTTCACCCATCCGACCCAGAAGCGCGACGAGGTGAGCGGGGGCATCTGGCGGGCGGACAGCGGCCGGGAGACGGCCGATAGCATCATCGACGGTGAAAGGGCGACCTTCTGGAAACCGGATGCGGACGATCCAGTGCAGCGCTGGCAGGTGGAGATCGACCTCGGCAGGCCGGTCCTGGTCAAGGAGATCCGCCTGAAATTTCCCGATCGGGCGGGCGCCCGCCCCTTCCGCCAGTTCCGGGTCCTGGTGGCCACCGGCGCGCGCATAAAGGCCGCGGACGATGTGTTCAAATTCGACCTGGTCTACGCCACCACCCAACCCAACGCAGAGACGGACATCGCCTTCGCCATCGATGGCCACAGGGACACCACCCGCGTGTTAGACCCGGCACTGGACGTGGATCTGCGCGAGGAGGGTCGTTTCCTCTTGGTCCAGTACATCCGCTTCGCGGCCAACGAAAAGAGCCCGGATGCGGCCCTTGCCGAGGTGGAGGTGATCGGCGTGGGGGACAATATCGCTCTGGGTACCCTTGAACGCGGGGGCTCGTTCGAGAACGGCCTGCTGGCGCGGGACCCGCAAAACCAGTTTGACGGGCTGATGGACACCTTCAGCCATATCGCCACGGTTTACCAGGAGGGGGACTGGAGCGAAGAAGGGCTCTGGTGGCAGGCGGACCTCGGCGCCCTGTTTTGGCTCGACGGGATCTTCGTCTATTGGCAGGACCGGGGCGAAGCCCTGTCCAGCTTCCTCTACGACGGGTTCAACGCCGGGGCCGGGTACAACATCCTCTCCTCAGAAGGGAGGCGTACGACTGCGGGCGCCATCGACTTCGATCCGCTGATCCTCGAGCCCAAGTGGAAGAACAGCCGGGAGCGGAAGCTGCGGCATTTCCGCTACCTGTTTGCACCGCGCAAGGTCCGCTACCTGCTGTGGCACGGTCTCTCGGTCGGAGGCCACAGCTGGTACTCGCACCCGATGGAACTCATGCTCTTCGCTTCGGGATACCCCGCCCAGGTGGTGCTGCGTTCGGACTTCATCGCCTTGGGACAGATCGTCGGAGACGACAGGCCCAAGGCGATCAAGAGCCTGAGTTGGGAGGCGGAGACGCCTGCCGCTACCCGTCTGCAGCTACGCTCCCGTTCGGGCAGCGCCCTAGAGGAAGTCTACACCTTCTACGACAAGAAGGGGGACGAGGTCACCGAGGGGAAGTGGCTCAGTTCGCCCAAGGTCATCCGGGGCCCGGTCGACACCGCCATCGTCATCGGCGCGGATTGGGGGGAATGGAGCAACCTCTACCAGTTCGCGGGCGAGCGTTTCAAATCGCAAACGCCGCGGCGCTTCCTCCAGCTGGAGCTGATTATGTCGACCGAGGATCCAGCGATCACGCCCAGGGTGCGCTCTTTGTCCATCGAGTTCGAGGACGCCCTCGTACAGGGCGCCCGGGGACAGATCCTGCCGCGTAGCGCCGAGCCCAATACTGACACGCGCTTTACCTATACGCTCTGGTCCAGCGCCGACGCCGGCGATCCGGGGTTTGACAGACTGCGTTTCACGACGCCCAGCGCCGTGGATCCGGGCGAGGTGATGCTGCGCCTCAGCGGGCGGGAAGTCGCGCCCGCCGATCTGAGCGTCCAAGGGGATTCGCTGCTATTCGTCGATTTGCCGGAAACGGTCACGCAGGATTCGATCCAGGTCGACTTCACCGCGAAAGTGCTGCGCAACGCCACGGTGTTTGCGGCGAATCTGGGCGCCGCCGGGCGGCCGGGACTCTGGCAGTCGGTAGAGGCGGTCGAGCGGCGCGCCAACATCGTCTTCCTGCCGGCGCTGGTGGCAAGTGACCGCTTGATCGGGGACTTGCAGATCGCGCCCGGGGCCTTCACGCCCAACGGCGACGGGATCAACGACTCGGTCGAGATTCGCTTCGCGCTCTTCAAGGTGGAGGGGACCGAGCCGCGGGTGTGGATTTTCGATCTGTCGGGACGGCTGGTGGCAGAGTTGGACCGGTCGCCGGGAGGAAATATCGAGGCTTTCTCCTGGGAGGGGAGGGATCGGGCGGGCAACCTGGTGCGCCCGGGTATTTACCTGTGCCACATCGACGCCCGGACCGAGTCGGGAAAGGACTCGGTGGTGCGCTCTATCGCGGTCTCCTATTGAGGCGGTGAAGAGTCGCTTCGTCTTCGTGTCAATCAATCTGTAAGCGGCTCGGCTCCGGCTCGTTGGCGTTACAGAAGATGCTTGGAGCACACGACTTCTGTTCATTACTCCCAATTCGCAACGAATTCATCTACGCCGAACCCCACAGGCATCTCGCTATGAAAACATCGTAACGGCCTCGACTCAAAATGTGGTGGATCAATCTCTCCAGGATCAAGGCCTTCGTACACTTCCGTATAGTGCTGTTCGACCGGCCTCGCATCAGCGGCCAACCGCCGATCCAATTCCGTAAATCGTCGTCCAAGTGCTGCCGCTTCGGCCGTGGTGAATCGCCCTGCCAGATTCTCACTGGATTCGGATGGAGGCGATTCACCTACCATCTTCTTGCGCTCCTTCACGGTCATTATTGCACTCTCCGGCGAGTGAATGAGCGTAATCTTCGCAGCAATCCAGCACAGGAGTACCACCGCCACTATGCGATGTTGCCCTCCCGGGTGGAGGTCTGCAAGGCGTTTGCGAAAAACCACTTCATTAGCTGTCGCCACGGCACGCAGTGTAAATTCAACCAGATTGCGCTCCTCGGTATACAACGCCATCGCCGGCCCTGAGATCAATAGGTGTGCCTCTCACACGCATTACGGAACTCCGTGTTCATGACCAATGCGCGGGGCGAGCCGGGGAGGTCGAGTCGCCCGAGCGGCCAGTGGACGAGGGAATACTCCTACTTATCGCATCCTTTGGGGCATATACGGAGCCGCCGAGAATGATATCGCACTTAATACACACGCCAACCACCAAGCGTCATAGAATCTTCTTGAGCTATCATGCAAAGGTTTTACCATGAGCGAATACCCCATCTTTACACCGGACCAACAAAGTGAATTTCTCGAGTTCTATCAGCGCCATAACTACGGCGTGCTGTCAGATGCCTTTAGTGCAGAGGATCTCAGATACCTAAACGATTTTGTCGATCGATCGATGGGAGAAATTCCCAAGGAATGGCAACCCGCCATAGAAAATGTCCACTCCCACGGACAGATCATCGTCAACCACCCAGAAGTGGATCCCTATCTGCAGCACACCACCGCATTCCCCCTTGTGCAGGCTATTATGGGGCGGGACGAAGTGCGTTTTGCCCAATTCGACTTCCGCGATGTGCCGCGGGGTCTCGGCGATACCCCGATGAGTTTCCACCGCGACCGAAATTTCTATCCCTCGACCGATGCCACCCGCCGAAACGGCGTCTTTAAGGAATCCAACTATCTCTGCGTGATACACTATCTATGCGATGTGAAAGAAGGAGATCCCTGCTTCTGCGTCGTGCCCAACAGCTATCATCAGAAATACGGCTCCATTGAAGAGGCCAGAGAAAAAATGGGCGACGCCTATCAAGAAGTGCCCATCCGCGGCCCGGCCGGCACCGCCGTCTTTTACAATATCGACATCTACCACACCCGCCGATCCGGCCTAGCGCAAAACAGCCGCCGCACCCAGCACAGCTATTACTCCTGCGCCACCAGTCCTCCGCTAACAAACTGGGTGCTCGTGCCCCAGCGCTTGGCCGAACACGCCGACGCTGATCAGCGCCGCTACTATTCACAGTGGTCGGAAGCAACTCAAGAGTTCGCAGACGCCGGTTATACGACCGCTTATTATGAAACGCACGTTATAGACAAACGAACCTGAGAGAAAAATTATGATAAACGGGCAAATGATCTACCGCAAAATAGAGCCGTTGGGCATTGAACTTTCGGCCATTGGCTTGGGCCGGCACGAGTATATGCCCGACGGCAGCTCGCGCGGTTTTAACGACGACTTTAAGAGCGCCGTTAAGCCGGGTTATCAGGGGCAAGGTTCTGGCGGTGACAAGCGGCGTGCGTTGCTGCAGGTAGCATACGAGAGCGGCATCAACTTTTTGACGTGACCATTAACCCGGAAAAAGAAGCGCTGTGGCGCAACCTCAAAGAAGTGCCTCCGCCCTACGACATTTATATCCAGACTACACCCGAGGGCATGGGCTATGGATATGACGCTAACAATAGAAAGATGGGAGAGTCTCCACTGCTCAAAGAAGAAGTACAACGCATCCTTAGGCTGATGCATCGCGCTTTATCACATCGAGTGCCTACCGTTTGTAAACCGAAACGATCTCGCCGTGTTGGTCGTAGATCCAGAACGTTTCATCGTCCAACACGCCCATCCGCGTCGGTGCATAGGTCGCCGGTAGGGCCTAGGGCCAGGTTCGCCCGTAGTCATAACTAATCGTCAGCCCCCAATCACAGGTATTTTGGGCTGCGGTCGCAATCCCGCCGTCGCGAAGCCATAACCCACCGTAGACACCGGGGGCACCACAGTGTAAACATCCCTTAAAATAGAGGCGGATGTTTACAATACAAGTGGGCAAAATGAGATGGCGGATACATCTTGTCCCCCACGCCCAGATGGCGTATCATGGGTGGCATAATATAAGGGCCTTTATGCCTCACTCATGCAGATGGTCGTTATGAGTAAAAAATGGGTTTCCACGCGTTTCGCCTCCCCGACTCAGGGCTTCGGTCTCGACGTACTGGTCAGCCATCTGCGCAAGGGCTTCGTACTCTCGGTTGCTCTCGCCTCAGCCATTCATCTCGTCGTCGTCGGCATCAATCCCTTTGCAGAGGCTGAGAAGAAGATCTCACGGCCCCTGACGACCAAATTTATCAAGCGGCAACCGCGGTTGAGCAAGCCGCTGGAGCTGCGTAAAATCACCAAATTCAAACGCCAGATGATTCGTCGCCAGATGCGCATGGCTGCTGCGCGCATGGATCAGGTCCAGGCCACTGCCGTTTTCTCGATGCGTAGCATCATCGCCCGTTCGATCGGCGCAACGAAGATCAACGCCCTGGACACCGGCCGTTACCGCGCCGTGGTAGTGCAAAATCCTAACGACAAACAGGGACTCAAGGGCTTTATCAAATTAGCCCGGGTGCATTCGATGGGTTTTGTCATCGACGGTAGTTCCGAAGCGGCGGCGACCGGCAGCCTCAATATCCAGGAAATCGATATTATTTGCGATATGATCAACGAGTGGACCGGTTTGCGGGCCGACTTCGCCGGTAGCTTCACCTTTGACGACGAGCGCCTGCTGGAGATTCCGATCATCATGCCGCAGGGCACGCCGACCGAGGGGGAGTTGCAGAATATGGCCCGCTATCTGTTGGGCGGGGGCTTCGTGCTGCTGGAAGGGTTGAACAGGGACCAGGTGCGGCAGGGGCTCCGGGACATCTATGGGGTCTGGCGCGAGGCTTTGGAGAAATACGGTGGTTTGATAGAGGGGCGAGATTTTTATATTGCGCGCTTGCCCGATGACCACCCGCTCTTCAGCGCTTATTTTGACCTGGGTGCAGGCGCGCCCCGGGGGGCCTCGGGCTTTGGCATGTTTACGAGCCTATCCGATTTTAACGTGGTGCAGGGCTTTTTCGTCAAGGGGCGGCTGGTGGCAGTGCCGCGGCCATTGGGGTATGACGGGATAATCGGCCACGGCAATGGCGTCGAGACGACCCGCATTCTGCAATTCGTCGTCAACACCATCATCTACGCGTTGACCCAGGAGGGCTCAATCACCCAACGCCTGATGCAGATGGTCAACTGAGCCGGACCTTCGGTACTACAAAATTGACAAACCCGGTAGAGGCTAAGGCTTTTGCCGGGTTTTTGCTTTAGCAGCGGGTTTGCTGCACTCTTACTGCCTAAGCAGTGATATGCGTATTCTTTGAGGTCCTATTTTATTGAATAATATTGAATAAATGCTTTACATTATTACTGTAATTATAGTAAAAATAGAGATATATTTTCACACCATTAAACTAGCTGGATTGATTATGTCAGAACTTCCGAATCTTGATGGTCGGCGGGGTCTCCCCTACTCTATCGGCACGGGTATTCCCAAGGGTGGTGACGAGGAGATCGAGGGCTACCTGCAATCGCTGCGCGTCCAGGGTTTCTGCGTCGTCGAGCGGGTGATCCCCGAGGATCAAGTCAATACGGTGCGCGCGAGCGTGCACGAGGGGCGCCGGCTATTGCAGCAGGACCGCGAGGCGGAGCGGAGCAAGCGCATAGAGCTGGAGCGCCAAAGAAATCCCGACGCCGAGATTGGCGACGGGCCTGTTCGGCCGCCGATGGCGCCCGATGCCGAGCTATGCGACATTGCGCGCAATGAGACCTTCGCCGAGTATCTCGCGGAGTCGCGCGTGCTCCGGGTAGCTAAGGCCATGCTCGATACGCATGTCCGCATTTTGCAGACGGAGGTCAATAAGTCGTCGAGGCCGGCGGGCGAGGCGCTGTCTGAAGAGCAGTTGCGGCGGCGCGGTTGGCATTCCGACTGGCCGCATGATCTGACGGCGTACGGGCCGAGCAGCGAAGAGCCGTGGAAGCATTGCGGCGCGGTCGCCCAGCCATTCCCCGATGTCTGTATGG
>DQLG01000035.1 GCA_015660315.1 Candidatus Latescibacterota bacterium | reverse complement strand
TAGCACCACGTCGAAGCGGCCGGTCGCCATGATCGGCGCCATGGCGTAGGCTGTTGTTCCGCCCAAGCCGGTAAACTTGATAATTCCCTGTTCTTTTAATTCATCTAAGACGTCGAGTACGGGACCGATGTAGCTGTCGCGGTCGGTCCACCAGTCGTAGAAGCCGGGGCGCTCGGGTTCGTGTACCATTAAGAGATCGATATGGTCGCGTTTGAGCAGGCGCAAGCTCTCTGCTACGGACTGGCGCAGGTGATCGGGGTTTTGCGGCTCGAAAGGTTGCGGTCGGCCGCCGACTTTGCTGGATAGGTAGAAGGGTTGTGTGACTTCCGGCAGGACCTTGCCGAGTACTTCTTCGCTGTCGAGGTAGGTGGGTGCGGTGTCGACGTAATTGACGCCGAGTTCGAAGGCGCGCAGGGTGGCGGCGCGGCCTTGCGCGAAATCGCCGCCGTGGGAGGAGACAAAGAGACCGCCTAAGGAGAGTTCGCTTACTTCGATGCCGGTTTTGCCTAGGGGGCGCATGCGCATGGGGTGGCTCCTTGATAGTGGTGGTTGGTGTTGGGTCTGCAGTGCGGGGCTTCTGTCTCCGGGCAAATCTAAGGCGGGCCTATCAGCTTGCGGAGGTACGCAACGGCGATACGTGGCAGAGCCACCTTAACGAGCGGCGGGAGCGGGGCGCTATAGCTTAACCAATGGCCTTGGAGAGGCTTTGCCCCTGCGACATATCCCAGCTCCTCTAGCAAGGGCCGCCGGCTTTTTTAAGTTGAGGAAAATGTACAACGCCGGGGGGACTGTGTCCAACGTATCTTGTCCGATAACTGAAGATGGAGAAGCGATATTATTCGTACTATTTTCCCAGCCCATATATTGCCCGCCGGCTTCTGACTGGTTATACTGACGCAGCTAATTTCGCTTCTTACTTCGAAGCGTTCTTAACATTCCCGAATGTTTGCATCCATCGTAGATCGGCATCTCCTATCTTCCTCAGGTCTTGGTAAGTGGAGGGGGTGGTCGCGGTGGGTATTTTTAAGCGAAGACCGGGGGGAGTGGGCGCAATGGCCCGGAGCCTAACCAAAAATTCCCACCGCGGCCACCTCGGCAGCCCGCATCACCGGAAGACGTTTTAACAACACTTCTTAATGTTTTCTCAAAAGGATGGAGAACAATGATCAAAATCGGCTGTAATTATTTGAGCTTAAAGGATACCAGCGTCGAGGATTTTATCCAGGTCGCCTATGATCTGCAGTTGGATTGCGTCGATTTCCACTATCGGGCTTTCGATTCCGACGATCCGGATTACCTCGGCAAGGTTAAACTGATGTGCCTGAAATACGGCTTGCCGATCGGTTATATCGGTATGAGCGGGCTTTTCGTGGGGAATGCGGAGGAGCGGGGGGCGCATACGCAGAATTGCAAGGACGCGATTGATCGGGCGTTCTTTTTGGGCTCGCCGATCGTGCGCGCGTTTTGCGCAGAGATACCCGAGAAAAACGGCGACGGCGACGATCCATGGCCGGCGATGATCGCGGGTTATCAGGAGATTGCCGACTACGCGGCGGCAGTGGGCATCGCGGTGGGCTTGCAGAACCATCCGTCGACGGGCGAGCAGATGAACAAAATCCGCACCATGACCGACCGCGCCAATTTTGGCTTTATTATGGATACCGGCCAGTGGGTCGGCTCGCCCGGCGGTTATCAGGAAAATCCTCCGGATGTTGATTTCTATGAATTTATGGAGCAGACGGTGGAGCACGCGCTGTATATTCGCACCAAGTTCTACAAGATCGAAAGCGGCACCGAGGAGTGGCTCGACTACGAGCGGATCGCCAAGATCATCAAGGGCGCCAATTACAATGGCTGTATCTCGGTCGTTTACGAGGGACAGCACGAGGATCGGGTCGAGCAAGTGCGCTTGGGCGTAAAGTGTCTGCGGCAGTTGTTGGCGTAGCGTTTTCCAGAAATTGAAGCTTGTATAAAAAGGCGTCCCTCATTAGGAGGGACGCCTTTTTATCTGCAATAGCAATTGGTGGCTTAGTCGAGTGTCGGGCCGAGTACTTTATTGAAGTTGCGGTAGAACTGCGCGACTTGCGCTACGATCACCTCCAGCATAGCGTTGCCCAACTCCGGGGTTGCGTCGGCCGGGTTGTCGGTGTGGCCCGGGCCGGCCTGGAAGGTGCCGTAGGTTTGCACTACCGCGCCGGTGAGATCCACGTCGAGCCCGCCGGCGGCGCTGCTCTGGTCTTCGACCTTGGCTAGTGCTTCGGCGTCGACCCAATTGGGGCGCAGGGCCATGACCAGCGAGGTTTCGAAATGCGCGGCGTGGCCGGGCACTCGGCCGCCTTCGATCAGGCCCTTCTCCACCAGGGCATCGCGCGTCAGGTCCCAGTAGTTGCACGAGGCCACGGTGACCGGTTGGCCGAGGCGGTTGACCAAGTCCTGGCCGGCGACGCCGACGTGGTCGGAGTTGCCGCCGTGGCCGTTGAGGATGGCGATTTTGCGGAAGCCGGTTTTGGCCAAGCCGACGGTCACTTCGCGCACGACCTCGATAAAGGTATCGCTGGTCAGCGAGAGGGTGCCGCCAAAGGGGATGTGGTGGTGCGAAGACCCGAAGGCCAGTGGCGGCGTGACGACGACCGGCACGCTGTCGGCGGCAGCTTCGGCGGCGCGGGCGGCGACGGTCGATACCAGCAGGGTGTCGGTGCCGACGGCCATGTGCGGGCCGTGTTGCTCGGTGGCAGCGGTGGGCATCACGGCGATGGCATTGGGGGCGATGGCTTTGATTTGTTCGCGAGTCATCTCTTCGAAAAGCACGGGCATTTGTTTCTCCAATGGCAATTTGTCGCGTGTTTTTTTGCGGACAGGTCGAGGTAGGTCGTCGATTATTTGATGCTTGCTTGAGAGGAGTGTAGGGCTGTGACTGGTTTAGTGCAAGGGCATTTCTTATCGGGCCGATGCGGCGTGACAACCAGCGTCCTCACGCCGCATCCCATTCGGGCCGCAGTGTTTTGTATAATTCCGCGGTGGTGTCGGATAAATTGCATGCCTGTGCCGCCGCTGAGCATGTGTACTATATACGAGGTGTGTCGGTTGGCCGCGTTGTTGACCCAACGCACCTGGTAGGCGATGGCGTTTTCTGGTGCGAGTCTACCGTTTTTGTGGGTGAGTATGCGTTCGATGATGCCGCAGGCTCAGTTGCGCTTCCTCCGCATCGCGAAACTCCAGAACAGCCATTGTGTTTCAGCCAGCGAGACCTGGCCGCTCTCGGCCAAGCGCAGCTCTCGGCGTGCAGAGGGGCGGCGTACGGGGCGATTCGCAGGCCGAGGATATAGGGTACCAGCCGATGTGAAGAGCGAATGGCGGTTGGTTAACAGGGTTGTTGCCAGGGAGTAGCATCAAAGTGTCTGGTGTACGCTATTCCTCGTCGGCCAGGGCGATGGCTTCATCGACGCGTTGGCGGATCAGGTCGCAGCCGCCTTGCCAGAAGGCGCGGTCGGCGATGTCGAAACCCATATCGGCGACCAATTCGGCGGGCGATCGTGAACCTCCGGCCGAGAGCAGGTCGAAGTATTTGCCGACGAAGGCCTCGCCCTCCTCTTGGTAGCGCGCGTAGAGCGAGAGCACCATCAGTTCGCCGAAGGCGTAGGCATAGACATAGAAGGGGGTGTTGATGATATGCGGTATATAGAGCCACCACCAGGCGTGGTCCTCGCCCAACGACAGCGAGTCGCCGAACATCTCCTGCATATTGTTTTGCCACAGCTCGTTGAAGCGGGCGGTGGGTAGTTCGCCCTCGCTGCGCCGGGCTTGGTGGGCCTGTTGCTCGAAGCGATACATGGCAACCTGGCGGAAGACCGTGGCGAAAGTGTCTTCGATCTTGGAGCAGACCAGGGAGAGGCGCTCCTGGCGCGTGGTGAGATTTTGGCGCAGTCGGTCGAAGACCAGCATTTCGCCGAAGGTGCTGGCGGTTTCGGCCATCGGCAGTACGGGATGGTAGTCGAACAGGTGATTGTCGCGGGCTAATACGTCGTGCACCCCGTGGCCCAATTCGTGCGCCAGGGTCATCACGTCGCGCGGCTGGTTGGTGTAGTTGAGCAGGACATAGGGGTGATGGTCCGGCGTGACACCGGCGCAGAAGGCGCCGCCGCGCTTGCCCGCGGCGAGCTCGGCGTCGATCCAGCGCTTGTCGAAGAAGTCGTTGGCGATTTCGAGCAAGCGCGGTGAAAAATCGCCGAAGGCGCCGAGCACGATCTCGCGCGCCTGGGAGAAGGGGATCTCGCTGTCATCGCCTTCTAAGGGGGCATAGCG
Organism: Candidatus Latescibacterota bacterium; assembly: GCA_015660315.1. Classification (GTDB taxonomy): domain Bacteria; phylum Latescibacterota; class UBA2968; order UBA8231; family UBA8231. Next base: position 3,913 of record DQLG01000035.1, on the reverse strand, counting down.
GTCGTAGTGGGTCAGCTCGTCGAGATCGAGCAGCCGGCGCTTGAGGCGGTAGTAGTCGGCGACCGTGCCGTAATTGGCGACGCAGACCTCGCTGACGGTATCGACGATCTCGGCGCTCAATTCGTTGTGTAGGTGGCGGCCGGCCTCGGGACGTTTGTAGTGGCGCAGTCGGTCGAGCACGTCCTTCTCGTGCAGCAGCGTGTTGTAGATGAAGGTGCAGACATGCGCGTTGCGTTTGAGGCCTTTAGTGAGGGCTTGCGCGGCGGTCTCGCGCAGTTGCCGGTCGGGGTTGTAGAGCAGCGGCAATAGCTCCGACTGGGTCAACTCTTGGCATTGGCCGTTGCGGTTGAGGCAGTATTTGGCCCGCCCGTGCGTTTCGGTGAAGAGACGGCCGAAGGCCTGGCCGCGGCTGGTGGTAGTTTCTACGAGAATCTTCTCCTCGGACTCGGAGAGATTATGGGCGGAGAGCAGGCGCTGGTGGTCGAGGTAGTGACGGTAGGAGCCGAGTGCTTCGTTGCCGATCAGGGCGTCGTAGGTCTCGGCGGGTATCTGTCCGATTTCGAGGTCGAAGAAGACCAGATGGGTGGCGATGGCGCTGCCGAATTCGCGGGTCTTCTGCAACAGGGCGCCGCGCTCGGGGTCCTGGGTGTTGGTGGCGAAGAGCAGCATGCCGTAGGCCTGGGGTCGGTACTGGGCGCGCAGCAGCGCCTCGTAGGCGTCTTGTGCTTGGCGCAGGTGATGCGCGTCGAGGTCGGTGCGGGCGATCGTGTTCTTGAACTGCAATTCGAACGCTAGGGCTTGTTCGCGCACTGCGTCCATATCGATCTCAAGGCGCGGGTCGTCGGCGCTGGCGTAGAGGTCGCTCAGGTCCCATGTCGGTAGGGTTTCGGTCTTTCTAATCATAACGGGCGCAAGCTCCTCGAATCACTGGCTGATTGTGGAACGCTCATTATAATATGATCGCATAACGCGGGCAACTGCAGCGCGCCTTGCTCTGAAAAGCAGCGAGTCGAGCTTTGAGTTGTGTTGTTGCGGTCGAATGCAGGGGGGTAGTGAAAGTAGCTGTTGTCATGATCATTTCTTTTGGCAAGTGGGTGATTGCTTTTATGACCACAGATTATACGTCGCGTGTCAGAGGTTGAAAATGGAATTAACTGTATTAAAAATAACTAATTATGGGAAAAGTGACATTTTAAAAGTGGCGAAATACACCATGTTGAGTGGCGTAGATCGCTTTAATAGCTTTTCCATGGCGTTCAACGCTCTTTGTTTTAATAAAAAAGACTCAATAAACAATATCACTTGCCGATACTTAATAGTAAGTGGTAATATAAAATACTAAGAACATAGACACCCTCTTCTCCCCGGAGTTGTATCTTGTATCAGAAGCTATCAGAAGCTAAAAAAGATGCCGCTCCCGAGTTGGAAGCCGCATTTGCCAATGGCGATATGATCGTCGTTTGCTAGGAGCCTGGTTATAAAATACACCGCTTACCGCATTGGCAAGAAAAGGAATGGCTAGTTCATTCGCAGTAGAAGGATTACCGCAACTATCATAATATCTGCCGCTCGCACTACCGCGTTTATCAAGAAGAGATAGATCGGTTTATTAGCTGACGAGGCAGCGGCCTCCGGTGCGAGCACTACCAATATCGCTGCTGCCTAAAATATGTAGACACCCCTATGACACCTTGTAATATTGAACTCCGCAATGCCCGGTTGGCGTTGCGGAGTTTTTTGTGTGTATAACAGTGGAGGGGCTCGGGAATTGGCCGTTTAGGGTGTTTTTAAAGTCCCCTCGGGGCGCCGTCGCACCCAATCCCTCTGCCTGGTAGCTTTTTTTCATTTCACCACGGAGGCATTTTTTAGGGAAAGTGGGTTTTGTTAAACCATTCCTCCTAAGTGTCCTAAGGGCGCTGCCCTGCCCGTCCTTAGGACGGTTCGGGATTGAAGAGCCGGGCGATATGCGCGGCCTGGAAGAGTGTTGCCGGTTCGAGCTGGGTACGCAGCGCGCGTTTGCGCGGCAGCAGTGTGGTTTCGCCGAGCATTGGCGGGCAGACGACGACCTCGACTTGGCCGCTGCCGATATCGAGATTGCCGCGTGGGCATTTGGGCCACAGGGAGTGGATGCCGCGGAAGACCAAGGGGATGATGATCACGTCGGGTGGTAAGTGGGCGTAGAGCGCGTGTTGCATTGGCAGGCACTGGTGTTCGTAGGAGGCGGTGGTGCCCTCGCCGTAGACGACACCCGGACGCTCTTCAAGCAATTTGGCGAAACGGCGCGTGGGGCTGCCGGTATCGGCGGAGCGACTCATGATCACATGGCCGTCGACATCTTCGAGCATCTTGTCCACTTCTTCGGTGCTGAAGCCGATCAGCGAGAAGGAGCGGCCGGCGATGCGCACCATCGCGGGTTCGGTGAGGCGGGCGCGGGCGAGGATCACTGGCGCGGGGGGAGTACGCCAACCAATCAATTCGAGGAAGCGCGGGTCGTGCAGCAGGCTGCTCATCACCGGATGGTCGAAGAGACTGCGGTGGGTGGGCAGGAAGAGCACCTTGCCCTGCCGGTTGGCCAGGTCGAGGTCGCGGGCGGTCGCCGCGAAGAAGGGGTCGGCGTTTACTGTTACTTCGATGCCGAAGATGTCGAGCGACTCCCGGCCCCATTGCGCGCTTTCCGCGCTGGCTGCGGCGAGACGCTGCTCTTCGGGCAAACCGGCGTCTAGGATCTTCATCTTTTTGCGCCCAGTGCGGTGGTAGAGACGGGCCCAACGCAGCATACGGCCGCGGCGGCGCATAGAGCCGAGCGTATGTTGGCGGCCGACGTGCGGGTATTCGAGGAAGCGGCCCTGGGCTTTGCCGGCGAGCAAGGGGGGCATGGCCACGGGGTTGGGCTTGGCTCCGCGCGTCCGTTTGGCCAAGCGGTTGACGTGGCGGACGAGTGCGCGGGTCAGGTCGATCATGTCGCGGGTCAGATAGCTATACTCCTGGCCGTACCAGAATTCCTTGGGTCTGATCTGGGCGGGGTCCTCGGAGTGGGCCTGCAGGAATTTGAGTAGCATGCCCTTGCCTAGGAGCACGAGCTTGTCCAACTCCCGATGCCACTTGGCCCGTACCCGGCCCTCGATCTTGGCCAGCAGCAGTTCGGCGTCGGTGATGGCTTTCCATACCGAAATGCCGAGCCAGATAAAATTGCTGAAGGTGTTGAAGCGGATGGCCAGGTGTTCGCCGGCGGCGAGATAGTCGACGATGCGTTCGGCGATGTCGCCGAGCAGTTTGTGCAGTGTGCCCTCGTAGCGCGTCCCGTCGATCTCGCAGTGGTAGCCCTGCAGCAAGCGCGGGTCGTCTTTTGTGGAGGACGGGTCGTTTTTCTGAGCCGCTTCCGCTCCGGCCTGCATTTTCTCGGCGACCGAGTGGGCGTGGGAGAGCGGTACGCGCGCGACGCGCAATTGCACGAGAGCGGCCTCGCCCTCGTCGAGGTCTAAGGGGTTGTCACGGCTTAAGGCGTTTAGGTAGACGGACTGGTAGAGTTCGTGAAAATCGCGTTCGTTGCCTCGGTCGCGTTCTGTGAAGACCCGGCGCAGGGCGATATAGAGGCGGTTGGCTAGGTGGTAGCCGGGACCAACTTGCTCGTAGTGGTCATAGGCTTCCCGTAGACGGTTGTCGCGGCGGGATGGGATGCCTTCATGGATGGTGCCGATCAACTCGGCGCGGCGGACGAGTGCTTCGATATCTCCGGCCGACGGCCAGGTGGTCGTGTCGGGATCGCGGTCGGCGAAATGGCCATCGCTACGGGCGACCTGGAGCAATTCCACGGCGGCTTCGTCGTAGAGGTTCAGCAGTTCGTCCTTGTCTACGTCGCGCAGCAGTTCGTCCAGATCCACTCTTCACCCGTTCTTTCGCGGTGCTCCGCGTC